>JBBKVU010000408.1:0-11452 GCA_037968595.1 Comamonas sp. | reverse complement strand
CTTCCTTGCAGCTGCGCGCGGCCAGGCGCATCGCGGCCTTGTCTTCGGCGGTCGGCGCCTGCGCGCCGGTCTGCTCGAGCACCCATTGCGCCAGCGCGGCGTCATAGTCGTCACCGCCCAGCGCAGAATCACCGCCTGTGGAAATGACTTCAAACACCCCTTGCGTCAGGCGCAGGATGGAGATGTCGAAGGTGCCGCCGCCCAGGTCGTAGACCGCATAGACGCCTTCGCTGGCGTTGTCCAGACCATAGGCAATGGCCGCTGCCGTGGGCTCGTTGATCAGGCGCAGCAGGTTGATGCCGGCCAGCTGGGCCGCATCCTTGGTGGCCTGGCGCTGGGCGTCGTCGAAGTAAGCGGGCACGGTGATCACCGCGCCATAGAGTTCGTCGTCAAAGCTGTCTTCGGCGCGAAAACGCAGCGTGGCGAGGATTTCTGCGCTGATTTCCACGGGTGTCTTGACGCCGGCGCGCGTCTGCAGCGAGACCATGCCGCCCTGGCCTTCCTGCTGGACGAACACGTAGGGCAGGTTCTGCGCATCGGCCACGTCAGCGAGGCCGCGACCCATGAAGCGCTTGACCGAGACAATGGTGTTTTGCGGATCGCTGCTCTGGGCCGCGACGGCGGCGTCGCCGATCAGACGCTTGCCCTGCTCGGCATAGCTCACGATGGACGGCAGCAGCACGCGGCCCTGGTCGTCGGGCAGGCACTCGGCCACGCCGTTGCGTACCGCGGCCACCAGGGAATGGGTAGTGCCCAGATCAATGCCTACGGCAATGCGCCGCTGGTGCGGATCGGGGGACTGACCGGGTTCGGAAATCTGCAAAAGCGCCATGGGAACTCTCGAAAAATAGGGTGCAGGCGCCTGCCCAAGCAGTTCGCGCCTTCCAGAAAACAGGGGGGTGCTTCAGAGCCGCCCGCAGAGAAGTCTATTGTTGCAGTTGCTCTCGCCGAGCCTCGATGTCGCGCGCAAAACGTGCAACAAACATAAGGGCTCTCACCTGCTGGGCCGCACCCGCGGCATCGTTGACATCGTCAAGCAGACGCGCGCATTCGGCCAGCAGGCTGCGGCGGGCCTCGGACACCTCGTCATCCAGCCGGTCGACATCGGCTTCGCTCTGCGCATCTTCCAGCGCTTCGCGCCATTCCATCTGCTGCATCAGGAAGGCCGTGGGCATGGCGGTGTTGTCCTCCGCACGCAGCGGCGCACCGCGCATTTCACAAAGGTAGGCCGCGCGCTTGAGCGGATCCTTGAGGCGCTGATAGGCCTCGTTGATGCGCACCGACCACTGCATGGCCACGCGCTGGGCCGCCGCGCCCTGGGCCGCAAAACGGTCGGGATGGGCCTCGCGCTGCAGCTCCTTCCAGCGGCTGTCGATGTACGTGCGGTCCTGCGCGAACTGCGCCGGCACGGCAAACAGCTCGAAGTCGTCGGATTGAAGATTCATATCAAGAAAAAACCGCCAGCACGCAAAGTGGTGGCGGTTGTTGGGTGCGGGGAAAAATCGCCGGCAAAACGCAAAGGCGCGGCGTCGTCAGACGCGAAAGCTCTCTCCACAACCGCAACGATCACGCTCGTTGGGATTGTTGAACTTGAAGCCTTCGTTCAGGCCTTCGCGCACGAAGTCCAGCTCGGTGCCATCGATGTACGCCAGGCTCTTGGGATCGATGATGATCTTCACGCCGTGGTTCTCGAACACCATGTCTTCGGGCGCCTGATCGTCGACATACTCGAGCTTGTAGGCCAGCCCCGAGCAGCCCGTGGTCTTCACCCCCAGACGCACGCCAAGGCCCTTGCCCCGGCGGGACAGGTAGCGGCTCACATGCCGGGCCGCCGCATCAGTGAGCGTGATGGCCATGTCAGGCGGCCACCACCGCTGCGTGCTTGGCACGGTAGTCGTTGACTGCCGCCTTGATGGCGTCTTCCGCCAGGATGGAGCAGTGCACCTTGACCGGCGGCAGCGCCAGTTCTTCGGCGATTTCGCTGTTCTTCAGCGCCGCGGCCTGGTCCAGCGTCTTGCCCTTGACCCATTCGGTGACCAGCGAAGACGAAGCAATCGCCGAGCCGCAGCCATAGGTCTTGAAGCGCGCGTCTTCGATCACACCGGTTTCCGGGTTGACCTTGATCTGCAGCTTCATCACGTCGCCGCAGGCAGGTGCGCCGACCATGCCGGTGCCGACCGAGCCGTCACCCTTGTCGAACGAACCCACATTGCGGGGGTTTTCATAGTGGTCTACCACTTTTTCGGAATAAGCCATGATGTCTACCTCTTCAAATCTTCAGACCGTGGATCTGGGAACCCAGTTCAGTGAGCAGCCCACTGGATGCTGCTGATGTCGATGCCATCCTTGTACATTTCCCACAAGGGGCTCAGTTCGCGCAGCTTCTCGACATTGGCGCGGATGGTGCCAATGGCGTAGTCGATTTCTTCCTCGGTCGTGAAACGGCCGATGGTCATGCGCAGACTGCTGTGTGCCAGCTCGTCGCTGCGGCCCAGGGCGCGCAGCACATAGCTGGGCTCGAGGCTGGCCGACGTGCAGGCAGAACCCGACGACACCGCCAGGCCCTTGATGCCCATGATCAGCGACTCGCCTTCGACGTAGTTGAAGCTGATGTTCAGGTAATGGGGAACGCGATGCGTCATGTCGCCATTGACGAACACCTGCTCGATGTCCTTGAGACCGTCAAGCAGACGGGTCTGCAGGGCACGCGCCTTGGCGATGTCCTGGCCCATCTCGAGCTTGGCGATGCGGTAGGCTTCGCCCATGCCGACGATCTGGTGCGTGGCCAGCGTGCCCGAACGCATGCCGCGCTCGTGGCCACCGCCGTGCATTTGTGCTTCGAGGCGAACGCGGGGCTTGCGGCGAACATACAGCGCACCGATGCCCTTGGGACCGTAGGTCTTGTGCGCCGTGAGGCTCATCAGATCGACAGGCAGCGTGGCCATGTCGATCGGCAGCTTGCCGGTCGCCTGGGCGGCGTCCACGTGGAAAATGATGCCCTTTTCGCGGCACAGTGCGCCTATGCGGGGAATGTCCTGCACCACGCCGATTTCGTTGTTCACCAGCATCACGCTGGCGAGGATGGTGTCGGGACGGATGGCCGCCTTGAACACTTCGAAATCAAGCAGGCCGTTGTCCTGCACGTCGAGGTAGCTGACCTCGAAGCCCTGGCGCTCGAGTTCACGCATGGGGTCGAGCACCGCCTTGTGCTCGGTCTTCACGGTGATCAGGTGCTTGCCCTTGCCCTGGTAGAAATGGGCCGCGCCCTTGATCGCCAGGTTGTCGGACTCGGACGCGCCGCTGGTCCAGACGATTTCACGCGGATCCGCATTGATCAGTGCCGCCACATGGCCACGGGCCTGCTCGACCGCCTCTTCGGCTTCCCAACCCCAGGCATGGCTGCGCGATGCCGCATTGCCGAAGTGTTCGCGCAACCACGGAATCATGGCGTCGACCACACGCGGGTCCACTGGCGTGGTGGCGCCGTAGTCGAGATAAATGGGGAAGTGCGGGGTCATGTCCATGGCTGGCTCAATGCAATGTCTGGCTGGCAAAAAAACGAAATTTCTCTACACACCTTGCAGTGCCCCGCCCCCTGGCGATGGCACCGTTCGTCGGCGCAGATTACGACTTGGCGAAAACGTTGCCCAAGGCAAACACCGAGTTCGGCGCGTTCACGCGTATCGGCTTGACCACGGGTGCCGTGGAGATCGCGCGGCGCACCACAGGCTTGTCTTCGATCTGCACGCCCTTGGCGATCTGTTCGTCGACGAGCTTTTGCAAGGTCACGGAGTCAAGAAACTCGACCATGCGCTGGTTCAGCGCAGCCCACAGTTCGTGGGTCATGCAACGGCCGGCTTCGCCCAGACAGTTTTCCTTGCCACCGCACTGGGTCGCGTCGATGGGTTCATCCACCGAGACGATGATGTCGGCCACAGTGATGTCAGCGGCCTTGCGGGCCAGCGTGTAGCCGCCGCCTGGGCCACGGGTCGACTCGACCAGTTCGTGGCGGCGCAGCTTGCCGAACAGCTGCTCCAGATAGGACAGCGAAATCTGTTGACGCTGGCTGATGGCAGCCAGCGTGACGGGACCGTTGTTTTGGCGCAGGGCCAAGTCGATCATGGCAGTGACCGCAAAGCGGCCTTTGGTTGTGAGACGCATCGCGAGCTCCTTTGTCAGGCTTGTTCGTTACAGAAATACCCTAGGCAGGTTCTTGACCCGTCCGGGCACCGTCTCCGCCCATACTCCGCCCTACAAAAGGTCCAGAGCCCTTCTTCATCGAAGTCTTTGTTGTTATTGAATGTGGGGTCTAGTGTATCACAAACCCCATCAATTTTGTCGGGTACCCCAAGACAAAGCTCGCGCGCGCGCTCACACTACTGGCGACTCGCGCCCGGACGCCCCGAAAAAGCGCGCCTTGAGCTGCGACAATTGATCGCGCACCCGCGCGGCCTGCTCGAACTCCAGGCTGCGCGCATGTTCGAGCATCTGCTTCTCGAGTCGCTTGATTTCGCGCGCCACGTCCTTCTCCGACATCTCTTCCACGCGCACGCGCTGCGCGTCGGCCTGCTCCAGCCGTTCGGCTTCCTTGCCGCTTTTTTCGCTGTAGACACCGTCAATCAGGTCTTTCACCTGCTTGACAATGGCCTGAGGCGTGATGCCGTTGTCCAGGTTGAACTGCGTCTGCTTGGCGCGCCGGCGCTCGGTTTCGTCTATGGCCTTGCGCATTGAATCGGTGATGCGGTCGGCGTAGAGGATCGCCTTGCCATTGAGGTTGCGCGCCGCGCGGCCTATGGTCTGTATCAGGCTGCGCTCGGCGCGCAGAAAGCCTTCCTTGTCGGCGTCGAGAATCGCCACCAGAGAGACTTCGGGAATGTCCAGGCCTTCGCGCAGCAGGTTGATGCCGACCAGCACATCAAACAGCCCCAGCCGCAGGTCGCGGATGATTTCCACGCGCTCCACCGTGTCGACATCGGAGTGCAGGTAGCGCACCTTGACACCGTTGTCGGTCAGGTAGTCGGTGAGTTGCTCGGCCATGCGCTTGGTCAGCGTGGTGATCAGCACGCGCTCGTGTGCCTGCGAGCGCAGCCGAATCTCCTGCAGCACGTCGTCGACCTGGTGGGTCGCGGGCCGCACTTCGATCTCGGGGTCGACCAGGCCCGTGGGACGCACCACCTGCTCGACCACCTGGCTGGCATGGGTCTTCTCGTAGTCGGCAGGCGTGGCCGAGACAAACACGATCTGGCGCATGCGCTGCTCGAACTCGGCGAACTTGAGCGGGCGGTTGTCGAGCGCCGATGGCAGGCGAAAGCCATACTCGACCAGCGTGGTCTTGCGCGCCCGGTCGCCGTTGTACATGGCGTTGAGCTGGCCAATCATCTGGTGGCTCTCATCGAGGAACATCAGCGCGTCGGCCGGCATGTAGTCGGTCAGCGTGCTTGGCGGGTCGCCCGGCGCCGCGCCCGACAGATGGCGGGTGTAGTTCTCGATGCCCTTGCAGTGCCCGATTTCGCTGAGCATCTCGAGGTCGAAGCGCGTGCGCTGCTCCAGCCGCTGGGCCTCGACCAGCTTGCCCTGCCCCACCAGCTCGTTCAGGCGCTCGGCCAGCTCGAGCTTGATGGTCTCGACGGCGGCCAGCACCTTGTCGCGCGGCGTGACGTAATGGCTGCTGGGATAGACCGTGAAGCGCGCGATCTTCTGCTTGACCCGGCCCGTGAGCGGGTCGAACAGCTGCAGGGTTTCCACTTCATCGTCAAACAGCTCGATGCGCAGCGCCAGCTCCGAATGCTCGGCCGGAAAGACATCGATGGTGTCGCCGCGCACGCGGAACTTGCCGCGGCTGAAATCCTGGTCGTTGCGCTGGTACTGCATGCGTATCAACTGGGCAATGACGTCGCGCTGGCCCATGCGCGCGCCGGTGCGCAGCGTCATCACCATGCGGTGGTAGCTCTCGGGCTCGCCAATGCCGTAGATGGCCGAGACCGTGGCGACAATCACCACGTCGCGCCGCTCCATCAGGCTCTTGGTGCACGACAGGCGCATCTGCTCGATGTGCTCGTTGATCGCGCTGTCCTTCTCGATGAACAGATCGCGCTGCGGCACATAGGCTTCGGGCTGGTAGTAGTCGTAGTAGCTGACGAAGTACTCGACGGCATTCTTCGGGAAGAACTCGCGGAATTCGCTATAGAGCTGGGCGGCCAGCGTCTTGTTGGGCGCAAAGACGATGGCCGGACGCCCCATCTGGGCAATCACATTGGCCATGGTGAAGGTCTTGCCCGAGCCCGTGACGCCCAGCAGCGTCTGGAACACTTCGCCGTCGCGCAGGCCCTCGACCAGCTTTTCTATCGCCTGCGGCTGATCGCCGGCCGGCGGATACGGCTGATAAAGCTCGAAAGGCGAGCCTTCATACGAAACAAATTGGCCAGTCAATGGCAGATCAGTAGCTTGGTGCATAACGTGGTGATACTAGCCTGCCCCGCAGGCCGCTAAAATTCCGGGGCTAACCCAAATGAATAACGCAGCTTGGGGCTGGCAGCCATATTTTCATCCTCCGAGGATTTTTTTCATGTCTTTGTTTACCGCCGTCGAAATGGCCCCCCGCGACCCTATTCTGGGTCTGAACGAGCAATTCGCCTCTGACACCAACCCCAACAAGGTCAACCTGGGCGTGGGCGTGTACTTCGATGACAACGGCAAGCTGCCCTTGCTGCAATGCGTGCAGACCGCTGAGAAGGCCTTGATGGCCCAGCCCACGGCACGCGGCTACCTGCCCATCGACGGCATCGTTGCCTATGACAACGCCGTCAAGGGCCTGGTCTTCGGCGCCGACAGCGACGTCGTGACCTCGGGCCGCGTGTCCACGGTGCAGGCCATAGGCGGCACCGGCGGCCTGAAGATCGGCGCCGACTTCCTCAAGAAGGTCAGCCCCCAGGCCAAGGTGCTGATTTCCGACCCCAGCTGGGAAAACCACCGCGCCATCTTCCAGAACGCCGGTTTTGAAGTCGACAGCTACGCCTACTACGACGCCGAAAAGCGCGGCGTCAACTTCGAAGGCATGCTGGCCAGCCTCAACGCCGCCGCGCCCGGCACCATCGTGGTGCTGCACGCCTGCTGCCACAACCCCACGGGCTACGACATCACTGCCGCCCAGTGGGACCAGGTGATTGCCGCCGTCAAGGCCCAGAACCTGACGGCCTTCCTCGACATGGCCTACCAGGGCTTTGGCGAAGGCATTGCCGAAGACGGCGCCGTGATCGGCAAGTTCGTCGCCGCCGGCCTGGACATCCTGGTCTCGACCTCGTTCTCCAAGAGCTTCAGCCTGTACGGCGAGCGCGTGGGCGCGCTGTCGGTGGTTGCCAAGGACGCCGAGGAAGCCAAGCGCGTTCTCAGCCAGCTCAAGATCGCCATCCGCACCAACTACTCCAACCCACCGATTCACGGCGGCGCCGTGGTCGCGGCCGTGCTCAACAACCCCGAGCTGCGCGCGCTGTGGGAAAAGGAACTGGGCGAGATGCGCGTGCGCATCAAGGCCATGCGCCAGAAGCTGGTCGACGGCCTCAAGGCCGCGGGCGTGCAGCAGGACATGTCGTTCATCACCCAGCAGGTCGGCATGTTCAGCTACTCGGGCCTGTCCAAGGACCAGATGGTGCGCCTGCGCAGCGAGTTCGGCGTCTACGGGACCGACACCGGCCGCATGTGCGTTGCTGCCCTGAACAGCAAGAACATCGACTACGTCTGCCAGGCCATCGCCAAGGTGATCTGATCCTGTCCAGGGGGCCTCGTGCCTCCTGAAAACGGCGCTCGGCTCCCTTGGGGAGAACTGCAGCAAGCCCTCCCAGCCCCTCTTGCAGGGGCTTTTTCTTGCCTTGATTCACAAGGAATTTCTGGGCTGTTTGTGCCGGGGAAGCCTGATGCTGAGGAATACGGAGGCCAGAACGATCAAGGCCACGATCGATAGCGACCACTGCACGGGCATGTGAAACCAGGGCATCACCAGCATCTTGGCACCGATGTAGATCAGCACCAGCGCGAGTCCATATCGCAGCAGGTGAAAGCGTTCGGCCATGTCCGCGAGCAGAAAATACAGCGCCCTCAGACCCATGATGGCAAAGATATTCGACGTGAAGACAATGAAGGGATCGGTGGTGACCGCGAAAATGGCGGGAATGCTGTCGACCGCAAAAACCAAGTCGCTGGCTTCTATCATGACGAGCACCAGGAACATCGGCGTCGCATAGCGCAATCCGTCGATGAGCACAAAGAAATCCTGGCCGTGGAATCCGGGCGTGATGCGCATGTGGCTGCGCAGCCAGCGCAGCAAAGGATTTTTCTCCAGGTCGGGCTTCTGGTCGGCCAGAACCAGCATCTTGATGCCGGTGACCACAAGAAAAATGCCGAACACATAAAGCATCCAGCGGAATTCCGAAACCAGCCACACGCCCCCGATGATCATCACCGCACGCATGGCAATGGCGCCGATCACGCCATACAGCAGCACGCGGCGCTGCAACTCAGGCGGAACGCCGAAGAAAGCGAAGATCATCACGAACACGAACATGTTGTCCACGGACAACGCCTGCTCGATCAGGTAGCCGGTGAAGAACTCCAGCGCCTTGCGATTGGCTATTTCGCGACCGACCTCTGCATCGAGATGCCACCACAGCAGTGCGCCAAAAGATGTCGCCAGGGCCATCCAGGTGACGGTCCAGCCCGCGGCTTCCTTGACCGACACCCGGTGGGCCTTGTTTCCTCCCAGAACGAACAGATCCAGGGCCAGCATGATCAATACGAATACGATGAATCCGATCCACATCGGACCTGTCGCCAACGACTCGATGTTGTTCATGGGCCAGCTCCAGGATCGTCGCGTTCATCGGGACGGGGCAGCGGTCAATTCGCGGCCATCCACAGCGCGAGGATTCCTGCGCCTGCCCCTATGCCTGCCGGGATGCCGACACGCTCGAGCGTTGAAGCGCTCTCGCCGGCAATCACTTCCACCGGAACATTGGCTCTTTCAAGCACCTTGTTGGTCACCGAACTCTCGACAAGACGCACCAAGGAGCTTTTTCGAGCGGTGCCCATCACGATGCCGTCGCAATGGAGTTCAGCGGCCATTTCGACAATGCAGTCGACGGTGTCGCCCACCTTGGAGTGGACGGTATACGGAACCCCCGCATCGTCGAGCACCCGGCGCGCCGGCACGAGTGCGGCATCGGCTTGCTCCTGGTGAAAATCCGTTCTGGCACTTTTGCTGCTGTGCTCGCAGATCAGCGCCGAAAACGGCGGCTGTACGTTGAGCAAATGGATATCCAGCGCATGGTTTCGGTCGTACTCGTTCAAAACATGGCGTATCGCGTGTAGCGCATTGCGCGAGCCATCCGATGGGACAAGAACTCTCAACATGATGCTTCTCCTGCGGTTGTGTTTCACGAGGCACTCCCACGATAAAGACACTGCCGCTTTATAGAAGCAGATAATCAGGAAGTATCAGTTCCGAAAAAGGTGAACCAATGAGTTCCGCCTTCAGTTACCGTCATCTGTACTACTTCTGGGTGGTCGCCAAGGAAGGCGGCATGGCCCGCGCTGCCGAGCGGCTGGGCATGGCGGTGCAAACCGTCAGCACACAGGTGCGGGAACTGGAGCGCGCGCTGGGCTATGCCCTGCTAAAGCCCGCGGGACGCGGCGTGGCACTCACGGAAGCGGGCCTGGCGGCCATGCGCCAGGCCGAGCAGATTTTTCAGCTGGGCGAGCAGTTGCCTGCGATGGTGCGTGACGCGGCCGATTTGCCCACGGTACGGCTGGTGGTCGGCATCTCCGACGAACTGCCCAAGCTTGCGGTCAGGAGGCTGATGCAGGCCGTGCTGCAAGAACCCCACCTGCGGCTTCTGTGCCTGGTCGATGAGTTTGAAGATTTGCTAGGCGACCTGGCCTTGCACCGGATCGACCTAGTGCTTGCCGACCGTGCCGCACCGCAAAACCCCAGTTTGAAAGTCTACAGCCACTTGCTGGGCGCATCGGAATTGGCGTGGTACGCGCCGGCACCGCTGCTGAGCGAAGCACGCCGCAATTTTCCGCGCTCCCTGGCCGCGGTACCCGTGCTGCTGCCCACCGCCCATGCAGCGGTACGTTTCAGGCTAGACCAATGGTTCGAGCGGCTGGAGATCAAGCCGCACATCGTGGGCGAATTCGAGGACAGCTCAATGCTGCAGACCTTCAGTGCCGCAGGCATGGGGGTCTTTCCCATGGCGTCCCTCGTGCAAGACGATCTCACGATCCGATATGAGGTGCAAAAGATAGGGGCCTGTGAGGGCGTGGAAGAGCAATTCTTTGCCATCGGCGCACAAAAAAATGTACAGCATCCCCTGGTGCAGAAAATGCTGTCGGGCCGTTTGGCGGCATAGGCCATCAGCACAGAGGGACTTAGCGCCCCAGTCAGCGCGTCACTTGCGGATCACCGGAAGGCCGCAAGGCCCTCCGGGATCAACCGCGGTCAGTCGGCAATCGCGCCCGACTCACGCACGACCTTGCCCCACTTGACGCTTTCCTTCTGGATGAAGGCGGCGAACTCGGCAGGCGTCTCGCTGTAGGCTTCGGCGCCCTGGTCGTTGATCTTCTTCTTGATGTCGGGCTGGGCCAGCACCTTGACCAGCGCGGCGTTGAGCTTGGCGACGATGGGTGCGGGCGTGGCGGCCGGGGCCAGCATGCCGAACCACGACGTGGCTTCATAGCCAGGCACGCCGGCTTCGGCAATGGTCGGCACGTTGGGCAGTTCGGGCGAGCGCTTGGCCGTGGTCACGGCCAGCGGCACCAGCTTGCCCGAGCGCACGTGCTGGATGGCGGACGGCATGTTGTCGAACATGATGCCGATCTGGTTGCCCAGCAGGTCGGTCACGGCCGGGGCGCTGCCCTTGTAGGGCACATGCACCATGTCGACCTTGGCCATCGAGTTGAACAGCTCGCCCGACAGGTGGATGGAGCTGCCGCTGCCCGACGAACCGTAGTTCACCTTGCCAGGATTGGCCTTGGCGTAGGCAATCAGTTCCTTGACGGTCTTGTAGGGCTGGTTGGGGTTGGCGACCAGCAGGTTGGGAACGTTGGCCACGCGCGTCAGCGGTGCGAAGTCCTTGACCGGGTCAAAGGACATCTTCTTGTACAGCGAGGCGTTGATGGCATGCGTGCCAACGGTGCCCATGAACAGCGTATAGCCGTCGGCCGGGGCCTTGGAGGCCAGCAGGCCGCCGATGTTGCCGCCGGCGCCGGGGCGGTTGTCGATGACCACCGACTGGCCCAGTTCGGCCGTCAGGCCCTGGGCTACGATGCGCGCCAGGATGTCGGTCGTGCCACCGGCCGAGAACGGCACGATGATGGTGATCAGCTTGCTGGGGTACGGCGCCTGGGCCAGCGCGCTCGTGGGCAGCGCCGCGGCGCCGTACCCCAGCAAGCTGATCACCAT
>JBBKVU010000407.1:0-5077 GCA_037968595.1 Comamonas sp. | reverse complement strand
CCGCAGGCCGCACCGCCGGCTATCTGGTCGGGCGCTTCATTGCCCCGGGAGCGCGCGCGGCCAAGGTGGCGCTGATCGCGGGCTCGCGCAGCTACAGCGCGCACGAGGAGCGCGAAGCCGGCTTTCTGCATGTGATAGAGGAAATGTTTCCCGCGCTGCAGGTGGTCGGCCTGCGCGAAGGCCATGACGACGCGCAGAAGAACTACACGCAGACCAGCACGCTGCTCGAGCAGTATCCCGATCTTGCCGGCATCTACAACATCGGCGGCGCGTCGGACGGCGTGGCGCGCGCGCTCAAGGAAATGGGGCGCGAGCACAAGGTGGTGTTCATAGGCCATGGCCTCACGCCCGACACCCGCGCCATGCTGATCGACGGCAGCATGGACGCGGTGATCACCCAGAGCCCGCAGGCCGCGATGATGAGCTGCGTGCGCATCTTCACCAACCTGCGCGAGAAGCGCGATGCGATGCTGGGAGTCGATCCCGCGCGAACGCTGGTGATCTTTCGCGAAAACCTGCCTTAGAGTTGCCAGCTTGCGCCATGCTCGTCACGCCGCATGGCGCATGAGCTCAGCGCGGTGCGAGGCGGATGGCGCCGTCAAGGCGAATCACTTCGCCGTTGAGCATGTCGTTCTCGAAGATATGGCAGGCCAGCTTGGCGTAGTCGCCGGGCGTGCCCAGGCGGCTGGGGAAGGGTACGCCGGCGGCCAGTGCGTCCTGCACTTCCTGGGGCATGCCAAACAGCATGGGCGTGCCGAAGATGCCCGGGGCAATGGTCATGTTGCGGATGCCGTTGCGCGCCAGATCGCGCGCAATGGGCAGCGTCATGCCGACAATGCCGCCCTTGGAAGCCGCATAGGCCGCCTGGCCGATCTGACCGTCGTAGGCCGCGACGCTGGCCGTGGAAATCATCACGCCGCGTTCGCCGGTCTTCTCGGGCTCGTTCTTGCTCATGGCTTCGGCGGCCAGGCGGATCATGTTGAAGCTGCCGATCAGGTTGACGCTGATGGTCTTGCTGAACACCGACAGCGCATGCGCGCCGTTCTTGCCCACGGTCTTCTCGGCGGGAGCGATGCCCGCGCAGTTGACCAGGCCCATGAGCTTGCCCAGCTTGGTCGCCTGATCGACAACGGCCTGGGCGTCGGCTTCATTGCTCACATCGCAGTGCACGAAAGCGCCGCCTATGTCCTGGGCGACCGCACGGCCCTTGTCATCCTGCATGTCGGCGATCACCACCGTGCCGCCCTGGGCCGCGAGCATGCGCGCCGTGCCTTCGCCCAGGCCCGATGCTCCGCCTGTCACGATAAATACCTTGCCTGCGATGTCCATGGTTTGTCTCCTTGATTGACGTTAACGTAAACGTCCATTATGGCGAGAAACCTGGGCTGCGGACTGTCGCTGGGGCTACGCACGGGCCGATCAGCGGCAAAAAAAAGCCCGGCCAGAAGGCCGGGCTGGTGTGCTGGCAATGGGCGATCAGTTGAAGCCCACGCGGTCAAGCATTTGCTGGACCTTGGTCATGTTGGCGCCGACGGCGCTGATGGGAATGGTTTCGCTCTTGAACGGCTTGCCGTTGGTCATGGCCTTGAGTGCCGGGTTGTCGAGCTCCACGCCCTTGGCTGCAGGCCACTCGTTGTTGCCGTTGGCGAAGTAGTTCTGCGCCGCGGGGCTGGCCAGGTATTCCAGGAACTTGACCGCATTGGCCTGGTTCTTGGTGTGACGGGCAATTGCGCCGCCGGCGATGTTCATGTGCGTGCCCCACGACTGCTGGTTGGGGAACACCACGCCGACCTTGTTGGCCACGGCCACGTCTTCGGGCTTGTTCGAGCGGATCATGCGCGCCAGGTAGTAGCTGTTGCTCACGGCGATATCGCACTCGCCCGAAGCCACGGCCTTGATCTGGTCGGTGTCGCCACCCTTGGGTAGGCGGGCCAGATTGGCGACCAGACCCTTGAGCCAGGTTTCGGCCTGCTGCTCGCCCATGTGCTCGGTGACCGCACCGAACAGGCTCAGGTTGTAGGGGTGGGAGCCCGAACGGATGCACAGCTTGCCCTTGAACTTGGGATCGGCCAGCGATTCGTAGGTCTGCACGTCCTGGGGCTTGACCTTGATCTTGTTGTAGACGATGACGCGGGCGCGGGTCGACAGGCCGAACCAGGAGATGCCGCCATCGGCTGCGGGAGCGCTGCGCAGATTCGACGGAATCACGTCTTCAAGCACCTTGGAGCGGATGGGCAGGAACAGGCCGTCGACTTCGCCGCGGTACAGGCGCGCTGCATCCACCAGCAGGATCACGTCGGCAGGCGAGGCCGTGCCCTCGGCCTTCAGGCGCGCCAGAATGCCGGCGTCATCGGCATCGACGCGGTTGACCTTGATGCCCGTGGCCTTGGTGAAGCCGTCATAAAGCGCTTCGTCCGTGCTGTAGTGGCGGGCGGAGTACAAATTGACGACGCCATCGGCATAGGCCGCGCCTGCTGCAGCCACGGTGCAGGCGGCGATCAAGGTGTGAAGAATCTTGGACATGGCAAATCAGTGTGAAATGGGATCGCTGGATAATACGCCAAACGCGAATTGTTCTTAATATTGTCCTTGCGCGCAGCCCGCCGCCTGCGCGCAGACGAAAAAAAGCCCGGCCAAAGCCGGGCTTGAAAGGATCCAAGAAACGGGGGTTTCGAGAGGATCCAAGGAGACAACTGGTGGTTTCGGCTTTCACCAAAACAATGAAGTCATTATGCGGGTATTCCCTGGATTAGGGAATACCTCAGGCAAAAAATTTGCGCTCTATCAGCCTTGTTGCGTGCTGCTCTTGACAGCATCAACCACATTCTTCGATGCGTTCTGCAGGTTGGTCTGTGCCAGATCGGAGGCTTGCTTGACAGCCTTTTGCACCGATTCGGCAGCGTTGTTGGCGGCCGAGAACGAGTTCTTCAGCATGGCCACGGCGGCTTCCGAGCCCGGAGGGGCATTCTTGGTGGCGTTGTCGATCAGGTCACCCAGGTTCTTCTGGGCTTCGGCGGCGCGCGCTTCCACGGACTGGGCAATGGCCGAACCCGTGCCGTTGGCGATGTCATACAGGCTGCGGCTGTAGGCTGCAGTCTTTTCAGCCAGGGGCTGGAACCACTGGGCTTGCAGGGCCAGCAGTTGCTGTGCATCCTTGACGCTCAGCAGTTGCTGGCTGTGGTTGGCGGCGTCCGACAGTGCGGCACGCGAGGCCGACACGTTCAGTTCAACCAGCTTTTCCACGCCGTCAAAGGCTTTTTGTGTCAGGCCGAACAGGGCTTCCAGGTGGGTCTTCTGGGCGTTCAGGATGGCTTCGGGGGTCAGCGTCATATGATTTCTCCTTGAGTAGCGTTATGGAATGAACCAGGCTTACGAGATATCTGCGCTGAGCGGCCCAAGGCCATGTTGCAGTGCAGCATAAGTGCGATTCTAGGCAATTCGCGCGGCGATGCAAGTGTTTTGTTGCATTGCAACAAATTTGTCGGGAATGCCCTGAGACACGCTGCTGACATGTCCCCGGTGCTGACAGGTCGGGCGCGACATGCCGTGCATGCCCTGCCATGGCACCATAGCGCCTCGATCATGCCGTGCCATTACAAAAACTGTGACCGAGACAAACCATCTGCCTGTGCGTCTGGAGCCAGGACGCATTGAGCGCAAGAAATTGCTCGAACGCCTGGCGCGGGCGCGCCAGAAGAAGTGCGTTCTGATTCACGGCCCGGCAGGCAGTGGCAAGACCTCGCTGGCCTTGCAGTGGCGTGCCCAGGCCCTGGCATTTGGCCAGGATATCGCCTGGCTGACCGTGCAGCCAGGCGACGGTGGCCAGTTCCTGCCCGAGCCGCTGTTCGAGTCGCTGGACCGGGTCGACACAAGCCTTTGCCACGAAGCCCGTCTGCTTTACAACCGCGGCGGCAAGATGCGCGGGGATGCAATTGCAATTGCGCTGCTGCGTGCCTTGCTGGTGCGCAGCCGGCCGCTGTGGCTGGTGATTGACGATTGGCAGAACGTGACCGATGCCCAGGCCAACGCTCTGCTGCAGACCCTGCTGGACTTCGCGCCGCCGGCCTTGCATCTGTTGATGGTGTCGCGCAGCGTGCCCGATCTGTCGCTGGCCCGGCTGCGCGACCAAGGCCTGCTGGAAGAACTCGGGCCGGCCGAGCTGCGCTTCTCGCTGGACGAAGTGCAGCAGTTCATGCAGGCGCGTCCGCCGCGCCACGCGGGCACGGTCGATGCGCGCAAGCTGCTGGAAATCACCGACGGCTGGGCGGCGGGCCTGCAATTGCTGGCGCTGCAGCCCAGGGCGCCGACATCGCCGGTGCAGAACGCCCAGGATTTTTCCGCGTATTTCAATCGCGAAGTCTTGTGCCACCTGGACAAGGAGACCATTGATGCGATGACCCGCCTGGCGGTGGCGCGCGACTTCAACGAGGCGCTGGCGACGGCGGTGGCCGGTGACCCGCTGGGGCCGGCGCTGGTCGAGCGCCTGCAGCGCGAGCACCTGTTCGTGCTGCCGCAGCACGATGCGGCCTCGCCCGGCTGGTTTCGTTTCCACCCCTTGTTTCGCGAGCTGCTGCTCGAGCGTTTCAAGGGCCTGGCGCAGTCCGAGCAGCAGCACACGCATACGGTGCTGGCGCATTGGCTGGGGCAACGGCGCCACCTGCGCGAGGCCGTGCACCATGCCGTTGCGGCGGGCGACACCGACCAGGCCGCGCAGTGGGTGCAGCGCTGGGCGCGCGCGCTTTTTCTGCAGGGCGAACTGCAGCAGATCGTGCGCGCGGTCGCCGAGCTGCCGCGCGCCGCGCTGCATGCGCGGCCTTCGCTGCTGCTGTGGCTGGGCTGGACCCAGCTTTGCTACAACCAGTTTGCCGCCTGCCATGAAACCCTGGTCGCGCTGAAATCGCAGCAGCCGGAAAGCGACCAGGAGGGCCGCGCCCATGCCGCGCTGCTGGCGTTTTCGCTGGCGCTGCAGGAGGACGACCTGGGAACGGCCCAGACGCTGCTGCCCGAGTTGATGTCGATGCAGCAGGGCGAAGATGTGGTGCTGGTCGGCGGGCGGCGCAATCTGCTGGGCTGGATG
>JBBKVU010000406.1:0-5164 GCA_037968595.1 Comamonas sp. | reverse complement strand
CATGCGCGGCGCGGATGCGCGCTGCGCCCGGCACGCCGTAAAGGCGTTCCAGCCCGCCGAAGCGGCGCTGGTTGTCCGGGGTCATGAAGTCGGGGTCGGGGAGGGCGGCAGTCGCAATGCTCAATGAGAAAGTCATTTCATTTATTCAGGATGCAAGGCACCACTAACAGCGCGTGAAACTGACCTGTCCTGGGTCAGGGGCACCGAGCAAGGGCCGCCCCGCAGCGAAGGTGCCGTCTCCCTCCACCGTAGGTTGAGAGGGGGAAGCGACGTAAGTCGCTCAGGGGTGCGTTATTTCAGGCGCGACAGCTGTTCCTTGGCGGCACCCGCGGCTTCGCTGCGGGGATAGGCCTTGACCAGATCTTCAAGCGTCTTGCGCGCCGCGCGGGTGTCCTTGAGCTCGATCTGGCAATTGGCAATCGACAGCGCGGCTTCGGGCGCACGCGCGTGTTCGGGCGTTGCGGCCAGCAGCGACTTGAAGTTGGCGATCGCCTCCTTGTAGTCGCGTTCGGCATACTGCGCATTGCCCAGCCAGAAGCGCGCCGAGGGCAGGTAGCCGCTGCGCGGGTACTGACGGATGAAGGCGCTGAAGGACTTGTTGGCCTCGGCAAACTTGCCGCCGCGGAAGACTTCCAGCGCGGCGTCGAAGTCGCGCTTTTCCGCCGGGTCGGCAGTGAACTGCTGGCCGTCTACCGTCACAGTGACCGGCTCGAACTGCTTGAGCCGTTCCTCCACACCCTGGGCAATGTCCTTTTGCTTGCGTTGCAGTTCAGACGACTGCTGCAGCAATTGTTCATTTTGCCCACGCAGACGGGCCTGGTCCTGGCGCAGTGTCTCGATCTGCGACTGCAGATCGAGCAGGCTGCGGCGCAGCTGCGAGGTGTCTTCGCTGGCGCGCTGATTCGACTGCTGCATGGCGTCCAGACGCTGGCGCAGCTCGATGATTGCCTTGCGCGCCTCGTCGTCACCGAACAGGGCGGCCTGGCTGGCCGTGGCGAAGGACGCGGTGCAGGCCAGAGCCAGCACCAGTCGGGCCACGGAAGTGGTGCGGAAAAACGGTGTTGCCATATTTAACGGTACGACAGTTCAGCGCGGCGGTTCTGGGCGAAGGCATCTTCGCTGAAACCTTGCACGGCAGGCTTTTCCTTGCCGAAGCTCACGGCCTCGACCTGGGCGTCGGACACGCCCAGCAGACCCAGCGAGCGGCGCACGGCTTCGGCGCGCTTCTGGCCCAGTGCCAGGTTGTATTCGCGGCCACCGCGTTCGTCGGTGTGACCTTCGACCACGACCTTGCGGCTGGGCGAAGCCTTGATGAAGCGCGCATGGGCTTCGATCTGCGGCTGTGCGTCGGCCTTGATGACATACGAGTCGTAGTCAAAGTAGACGATACGGCTCACACCCTGGGGGCCGGCCTGGTCGCCACCCGACTGCGTCAGGTCAACACCTGCCACGCCGCTTTGGCCGGTGGCACCGCCATTGGCACCACCGGTGCCGGCGCCGCTGCTGAGCGCGGACTTGTCGGTGACGGGGGTTTCGTCGAGCTTGACGCCCGAGCTGCAGCCCGCCATCAGGGCGGCAACGGTCATGGCGATGGAAAGGCGTTTGAAGGTGATCATGGAAAAACTCCGCAGCGTTCGACAGAACGCCATCAGCGATAGGGTTAAAAAAGAAAGGAACTACAGAATTTCAATGTTTGAGGAACGGGCCCCAGTCCGGTTCGCGGATGTCGCCACCCTGGCCGGCAAGCCGCGCCTTGATCTTGCCGTCCAGCGTCGTGGTCATCAGTGATTCGCGCCCTTGCTGCAGGGTGGCGTAGACGATCTGGCGGCTGTTGGGCGCAAAGCTCGGATTTTCATCGGCCGTGGTGTCGGTGATCGCGGTCACGGTGCCCGCGCTCAGGTCCATGACGTGCAGTTTGAAGCCTCCGCCCACGCGCGAAATATACGCGAGCCAGCGGCCGTCCGGGCTCACGCTGGGAGAAATGTTGTAGTTGCCGGTGAAGGTCACGCGTTCGGCATTGCCGCCGCTGGCCGAGACCTTGTAGATCTGCGGTGCGCCGCCGCGGTCGCTGACAAAGAAGATGGTCTGGCCGTCGCTGGAGAACACGGGCTCGGTGTCGATGCCGCTGCTTTGCATCAGGCGGCGCGGTTCGCCGCCATCGGCGCTGATCATGTACAGCTGCGAGCCGCCGTCGCGCGTGAGCGTCACGGCCAGCGATTCGCCGTTCGGTGCCCAGGCCGGAGCGCTGTTGGAGCCGCGGAAATTGGCCAGCAGGCGTCGGCGGCCGCTGGCCACGTCATGCACATAGACCACGGGCTTGCGCGATTCGAACGACACGTAAGCCACCTGGCGGCCGCTGGGCGACCAGGCGGGGGAAATGATGGGTTCGGGGCTCGACAGCGCCGATTGCGCGTTCTCGCCGTCGGCGTCGGCAATCCACAGGCTGTAGCGCTTGCCGGCCTTGGTCACATAAGTGATGCGCGTCGAGAAGATGCCGCGCTCGCCGGTGAGCTTTTCATAGACGTAGTCGGCAATGCGGTGGGCCACGAGGCGCAGATCGCCGGCCGTGACGGCATAGCCCTGGCCACCCAGGTCCTGGCCGCGCACCACATCCCAGAGCCGGAAGCGCACGTCGAAGCGGCCGTCGGCCAGACGCGTCACGCTGCCCGTGACCAGGGAGTCGGCGAGCTTTTGCTTCCACAGCGCCACGTCGGGACGCGAGGTCTCGTCGAGCTGCGTGCCGGAGGCGTCGACGCCGCGGAACTGGCCGCTGCGTTCCAGGTCGGCCTGGACGATGGCCGCAAGCTTCTGCGGCGACTGGGGCTCGCCGCGGAACGGGGCGATCGCAATCGGCAACTGCGTCAAGCCCACGCCCGTGACTTCTACACGGAACTGTGCCAGCGCCGGCAGCGCCGAAGAGGAGGCCAGCGCGGCGAGAAAGCTGCGGCGCATCGTTTGCGGCAGGGCCGCCGAAAAGGAAGTGGATGGAGTTCGGTCAATAGTCATTGGCAACCATCTTAGTGTGGCCAACACAACCCTTGGCACAGCGTTGCGTTCCCTGGGCGCGTGCATTTCGCACTGCGCCTGGCGTCAACCGCAAATCCCGCGATTTCCCGGGCCGTGTCAGGCCGTGTCAGCGACTGTTGGTCCGGGTGAATCCCGGTGCTTACGGATCGCATGTTACACACTCTCGGACGCCCGAACTGTAAGTGGATGAACAGTCATGCCGTAGGGCCGTAAAATTCGCGTCACATGCAAGCAACCCACTCCGCCCCAGAAGCCCCGGCCCTCGTGCCTTCGCGTCCCCTGAGCATGCGCCAGCGTCTGCAGCGTCTTGCGCCTTATTTCGGCGGCAGGCGCTGGACCTGGGTGCTGGCGGTGGCGGCCATGCTGGTCGGTGCAGCCACCGAGCCCATGATCCCGGCGCTGCTCAAGCCCCTGCTGGACAACGGCTTCACCGACGGCAGCCTGCAGTTGTGGCTGGTGCCGGTGTCCATCATGGGCGTGTTCCTGCTGCGCGGCGTTGCCCAGTTCGTCGGCCAGTACGCGCTGGCGCGCATTGCCAACGAAGGCATGCTGACCCTGCGCCATGCGCTGTTCGATCGCCTGCTGGCCGCCGACATGGCGCTGTTCTCGCGCCATTCGGCCAGCAGCCTGTCGAACACCGTCGTCTATGAAGTGCAGACCGGCTCCACGCTGCTGGTGCAGGCCATGATGGGCCTGTCGCGCGACAGCTTCACGCTGATTGCCCTGCTGGGCTATCTGCTCTATCTGAACTGGCAGCTGACGCTGGTCGTGGGCCTGGTCGTGCCCGGTGTGGCCTGGATCATGAAGACGCTGTCGCGCCGGCTGTACCGCATCACCAAGGACAGCCAGGAGGCGACCGATTCGCTTGCCTATGTGGTCGAGGAAAACGTGCTGGCCCACCGCATGGTGCGCCTGCATGGCGCGCAGGACGTGCAGCAAAAGCGCTTTGGCTCGCTGAGCCAGCGGCTGCGCCATCTGGCCGTGAAGTCGACCATTGCTTCGGCCGCGATGACGCCGCTGACGCAGCTGCTGGCCGCGGCCGCGCTGTCGACCGTGATCTGCATTGCGCTGTGGCAAAGCCGCCAGACCCTGCGTGCCGACGATGTGACCGTTGGCGGCTTCGTCTCGTTCATCACCGCCATGCTGATGCTGGTCGCGCCCATACGCCGTCTGGCCGATGTGGCCAACCCGATCACGCGCGGCGTGGCCGCGCTAGAGCGCGGCCTGGCGCTGCTTGACAGCACGCAGGCCGAGCAGGGCGGCAGCTACCGCCAGCAGCGCGCGCAGGGCGCGATCGAGCTGCGCGATGTGGGCGTGGCGTTTGGTGAAGACCAGGCCCCGGCGCTGGCCCAGGTGAATCTGCGCGTGCAGCCCGGCGAAGTCGTCGCCCTGGTCGGCCCCTCGGGCGCGGGCAAGACCACGCTGGTCAATCTGCTGCCGCGTTTTCTCGCCCCGACCAGCGGCGAGGTGCTGCTTGACGGCCGGCCGCTGGCCGAATGGGATCTGGCCAGCTTGCGCCAGCAGTTCGCCATGGTCAGCCAGGACGTGGTGATGTTCAACGACAGCGTCGCGGCGAATGTCACGCTGGGCGCGGAAGTCGACGAGGCCAGGGTCTGGGCCAGTCTTGAAGCCGCCAATCTTGGCGAGCATGTGCGGCGCATGCCCCAGGGCCTGCAGACCGTGGTCGGCCATAACGCCGCCCAGCTCTCGGGCGGCCAGCGCCAGCGGCTGGCGATTGCGCGCGCGGTCTACAAGGATGCGCCGATTCTGATTCTCGACGAGGCGACTTCAGCGCTCGATACCGAGTCCGAACGCCTGGTGCAGGACGCGCTGCAGCGGCTGATGCAGAACCGCACGACGCTGGTCATTGCCCACCGCCTGTCGACCATTGAACATGCGGACCGCGTGGTGGTCATGGAGCGCGGCCATATCGTCGAGCAGGGCTCGCACGCGCAGCTGCTGGCCCAGGGCGGCCTGTATTCCCGCCTGCAATCCCGGCCTGCGGGCCAGTGAGCCCGCCGGCGCTGTCAATCGACGATGACCTGCGCCGCGCCGGCTTCCATGCGGCCGACGACCGCAGCACGCGCAAAACCCTGGGCCGCGAACAGCGCCAGCACCTGATCCACGGTGTCGGGAG
>JBBKVU010000405.1:0-2948 GCA_037968595.1 Comamonas sp. | reverse complement strand
CCGTGCATCCCAACGGCCGACAGCCAGCGTGCAGGCCCCAAGGTCCTGCGCTGCCCGCGCCGCCCGCGCAGGACCTTGCGGCCTGCAAGCTGGCTGAAGCCCATTGGGATGCACTGACCATACTGGATGACATGGGCGTCACGCCGCCGCAGGCGGCACGCATCTGGAGCGTCTGGGCCGCGGAAAACCCCAGGGCGCCGCTGCAGCTGCAAGGCAGTGGCGCGGAACGCGAGCTGGTCGGCAGCAAGTCCTGGTGCTCGGGCGCCGACATCACCACCCATGCGCTGCTGACCTGCGAGGACGCGCAAGGCCAGCCCTGCTTTGCCATGGTCGACATGCGCGCGGCCGGCATCACGCTGGAAGACCAGGGTTGGCAGGCGCTGGGCATGCGCCATGTGCCTACACCCACGGTGCGCTTCGAACGCACGCCGGCCAGCTGGCTTGGCGCGCGCTCCGTCTATCTGCAGCGCCCGGGTTTCTGGCATGGCGGCGCGGGCATTGCGGCCTGCTGGTATGGCGCGGCCTGCGAGATCGCCCAGCTGCTGCGCCAGCGCCTGCACCCCGACCAGCCGCATGCCGCCGCCCATCTGGGCGCGATGTTCACGCAACTGCGCGCCGCCCGCGCTATGTTCCACCAGCTCGCGCAGCGCATCGATGCCCAGCCGCAGCAGCCCTGGGTCGAGGAAGTCCAGGCGCTGCGCGCCTTCGTGCGCGGCCTGGCGACGGAAATCATCGAGCGCAGCGCGCGCGCCATGGGGCCTGGCCCGCTGTGCACCCACGCCGAACACGCCCAGCGCTGCGCCGATCTGGCGGTCTGGTGCACACAGCAGCATGCGGAAAAGGATGAGGAGGCGCTGGGCCGCCTGTCACAGGCCGCGTCCGTGGTCTGGGAGCTCTAGCCATGCTGCCCGTGCCCGTTGAAATGCTGCTGCGCGGCTTTCGCACGCTCACCGTGCTGGCCCCCCATCCCGATGACGAGATCTTCGGCTGCTTCGGCCTGATACGCTGCGCCCAGCGGCTGGGACTGAGCGTCGAGGTGCATATCGTGACCGACGGCGAACGCTGCTTTGGCGCCTTGCAGGCAGACGAGGAGCTGGCCTTGCGCGCCGCGCGCCAGCACGAGTCCATCCAGGCCGCGGCCTTGCTTGGCTATCCGCCGCCCACGTTCTGGGGCCTGGGAGATTCGCAGTTGATGGAGCAGCCGGCGCTGATCGAGCGCGCGCTGCAAAACCACTGCCGCGCCGATGCGCTGTGCGTCGCCCCCTGGTGGAACGACGGCCATCCCGACCACGAGATGGTGGCCCACGGCCTGCGCCAGGTCAGCGCCGCGGGGCAAAGCCTCTTCTACCCGGTCTGGGCGCTGATCGACCGCGCGCGCCGCACACAGTTCTTTGCCCAGGAGGGTGTGGCGGCCATCACGCTGGCGCCCGCCGAACGCGCCTTGAAGCAACGCGCCGCCGCGCTGTTCCAGACGCAGTTCAGCCGCGACGCCACGCCCGCCGGCGCCATCATCCGCGATGAATTCCTTGCCGAATTCACCACCGACCACGAGTACTACGTCCATGGCCATTGACTTTGACGCGCCCCACGAGGAGGCTGATCCCTGGGGCTATGAGACGCACTGGTACGAAAAGCGCCGGCGCGCGCTGATTGCCGCGCTGCTGCCCGAGGAAAAGCTCGGCCAGGTGCTGGAAATCGGCTGCTCCACCGGCCTGATCACGCAGATGCTGGCGCCGCGCGCGCGCCATGTGCTGGCCATCGATGTCTCGCCCAAGGCCGTTTCCCTCGCCCGGCAGCGCTTGCAGGGTCTGGCCCAGGTCGAGATCGTGCAGGCCGACATCACCCAGGATTGGCCGGCGCGCAGCTTCGACCACATCCTGCTGTGCGATGTCGCCTACTACCTGAGCGAGGCCCAGCTCAGCCAGCTGGCGCGCAACATCCGCATCCAGGCCTCGGCCGACTGCGTGCTGCTGCTGGCGCACTGGCGCCACCCCTTTGCCCAGGTCATCACGCCGGCGCCGGCCGCCCATGACTTGCTGGCCGAGGTCACGGGTTTTCAGCGCCTGGCCGGCTACCAGGACCATGATTTGTTGATTGACGTATTGAGCGCCAGCAGCGTCAGCGTGGCGCAGAAGGACGGACTTCTATGATGGGCATTGTGATTCCCGCGCACAACGAGGAGCAGCGCCTGCTGGCCTGCCTGCAGTCGGTGCGCGCCAGCATGCGGCATCTCGCAGGCCATGGCGTCGAATCGGTGCTGGTGGTGGTGCTCGATGCCTGCGATGACGGCTCGGCGCGCATCGCGCGCGCGCATGCCGACCAGGTGCTGGACATCGACGCGCGCAACGTCGGCCAGGCCAGGCGCGCGGGCGCGCAGCGCGCGCTCGAATGCGGCGCCGACTGGATTGCCTGCACCGATGCCGACACCCAGGTGCCCGAGGACTGGCTGCATGCGCAGTGGACCTGCGGCGCCGACGTGTTCTGCGGCATTGTGCGCGTCGACGACTGGGGCGATTACGCGCCCGAGGTGGTGCGCGCGTTTCACGCCACGGTGCCGCGCGATGGCCACCCGCATGTGCATGGCGCCAACCTGGGGCTTTCGCGCCAGGCCTATCTGCAGGTCGGTGGCTTTCTTCCGGGCAAGGCGCACGAAGACGTGAGCCTGGTGCGGCGCTGCGAGCAGGCGGGACTGCGCATCGCGCGGCGCATCGCGCCCTGCGTGGTGACCAGCGCGCGCCGCGATCCGCGCGCGCGCGAAGGCTTTGGCGATTTCCTGCTGCAACTCGAACGCGGCGTTCAGGAGACGCAGAGCGGCGCGGGGGCCGGTCTTGGCTGAGCCGATAGCGCTGTTTGTCGATTTCGACGGCACGCTGATCGATATCGCGCCCACGCCGGCGGCGGTACAGGTCAGCCCGCTGCTGCTGCAGACCCTGGCCGCGCTGGCGCCG
>JBBKVU010000404.1:0-4819 GCA_037968595.1 Comamonas sp. | reverse complement strand
GCCTGGCGCTGCGCGAGACGCCGCAGTCGGTCACGGTGGTCACGCGCCAGCAGATGGACGACCAGGGCAGCACCAGCGTGTCGGACGTGATGCGCCAGGCCGCGGGCATCACGGTGCAAAGCTACGACAGCGAGCGTTCGAGCTTCAATGCGCGCGGTTTCTCCATCACCCAATTCCAGTACGACGGCGTGGCCAAGGACTATGACGGCGTCTACGACTGGGGCGCGACCAACAGCGACATGACGATCTTCGACCGCGTGGAAATCGTCAAGGGCGCGACCGGGCTGATGGGCGGCACGGGCGATCCCTCGGCGGCCGTGAATTTCATCCGCAAGCGCCCCAGCGAGCAGTTCGCGGGCTCGGTCACGGCCAGCCTGGGCTCCTGGAACAATGCGCGCACCGAGCTCGATCTGTCGAGCCCGCTCAATGCCAGCGGCAGCGTGCGCGGCCGCGTGGTCGCGGCCTATCAGGACCGTGAATCCCATCTGGACCACTACCAGCAGAAGAAAAGCGTGTTCTATGGCGTGGTCGAGGCCGATCTCACGCGCGACACGCGCCTGACGGTGGGCGCCGACTACCAGAACACCGATCCGCGCGGCTCGACCTGGACCGGATTCCCGCTGTTCTTCAGCGACGGCAGCCGCACCGACTGGGACCGCTCCTTCAATCCCGCGACCACCTGGAGCCAGCGCAAGCTCACGTCGCGCAACCTGTTTGCGACGCTGGAGCAGCAGCTGGCCAACGATTGGAAGTTCAAGCTCAGCGCCAACAACGAGAGCAGCAAGCACCGCTCGCTGCTGGGCTCGGCCAGCGGCGGCTATCCCGATCCGGTCAGCGGCGAAGGCATGTACTTCTTCATGGGCGATTTCCGCGGCAACCGCACGCAGAACACGCTCAGCGCCAGCCTGTCGGGCCCGTACGAACTGCTGGGCCGCAAGCATGAAGCGATGTTTGGCGCGACCTGGTCCGACACGAATACCGATGGACCGTGGTCGGAGTCGCTGTACCCGGCGCTGCCTGGCAGCATCTTCGGCTGGAGCGGCGACTATGCCCAGCCGGCTTTCCCGCCTATCGCGGCGTATGAGGACAAGCGCCGCCAGTCGTCGTTCTACGGCGCCACGCGGCTGCGGCCCACGGACGCGCTGTCGGTGATTGTCGGCGCGCGCGTGAGCCGCGTCGACGCCAGCGACAGCCGCGTCTACGGCGACGGCGTTACGCCGGCGCTGGAGAGCGGCATGCGCACGCGCGGCCAAGTCACGCCCTATGCCGGCGTGGTCTATGACCTCAGCGACCGCTATTCGGTCTACGGCAGCTACACCAGCATCTTCTCGCCGCAGACCTCGCGCGATGCCAACCGCCAGTTCCTGCCCGAAGTCGACGGCAAGAGCTTCGAAGCCGGCGTCAAGGGCGAGTTCCTCGACGGCCGCGTCAACGCCAGTCTGGCGGCGTTCCGCATCCAGCAGGACAACCTGGCCGAGTATGTCGATTTCGTCGACGGCGAGTCGATCTACCAGCCCATCAAGGGCGTGACCAGCAAGGGCATCGAAGCCGAAGTCAGCGGCGAGATCGCGCCGGGCTGGAACCTGCAGGCCGGCTATGCCTATGCCCATGTGCGCAATGCCCAGGGCGAGCGCGTCTACGGCTCCACGCAGATGCTGAGCCAGCCCGCGCAGACGCTGCGGCTGTCGACCAGCTACCGCCTGCGCGGCGACTGGAACGCGCTGACCGTGGGAGGCAGCGTGAGCTGGCAGAGCGCCACCGATGGCCGCGTCTGGCATCCGGTGGCAAGCGACTACGCGAGCATCCGCCAGAAAGGCTATGCGCTAGTCGGCCTGATGGCACGCTACCAGTTCAGCCAGCAGCTGTCGGCGGCGCTGCACATCAGGAACCTGTTCGACACCAAGTACTACTCGGGCCTGGGCCTGTTTGAAACCGGCTTCTATGGCGAGCCGCGCAGTGCTTCGGTGACGCTGCGCTACCAGTTCTGAGAGCGGTTGGCGCGCTTCAGCCGGGCAGCGTGAATTCCGCCAGCTGCGCCATGTGCGGTGCAAAGCCGCCGGCGTCGCTGGCGGCGTTCACATGATCGAAGTAGCCATACCAGCCGCTGGCCTGGATGCCGGCCAGCAGCGCGTCGCGCGCCTGCGTATCGCGAAAGCGCCAGATGCCCAGAAATTGGTGGGCGCTGGCCTGGGCAATGCCGGCTTGTGTCGCGGCCAGGGCCAGCATTTCCACGCCCATGCCCGAAAGCCCGGCCATCGCGTCCTGAATCCCGCCGAGAAACTGGCGGCGTTGCGCGATCGGCAGGCGCTGCCAGGCGGCGTTGGGGGTATAGAGTTCGACCAGATAGTGCTGCATGGGGAGGTTTTGGCGAGTTGATTAATTGGCTTATTGTAAGGTGCCATACTAAAAAAACGCAAACTTTTCCCCTTGTCACGCTTTTCCACGTCTTGCCGCACCTGAGGCTGGCTTGTCACAGGTCGTTCCATTTTTGCGACAGGCTGTCCAGGTTCGCGACCCAAGACTTAGAATCGCCGGCAATCTTGAGATTGAGATTCATTCTCATGCCTGTGCCAGGCTGCGACGGCCTTTTTGCGCGTCTCGATTGTCATAGAGGGGGAGGGCGGTGTCGGCCGCCCCATGCCCGTTGCGCACCCGTGCGGCGATCCCTGCGATTTCTTTTCTCTTTCGTCCTCTGCATGAACCATTTATCCACCGCTTACCCAGGCCTGTGCCTGCTGTCCCGTGTGGCCGCCGCGGTGCTGGGCGGCTATCTGCTGGCCAGTGCCTGGAGCGTGTTTGCCGGGACCGTGTTTCCCGGCGGCGCCGAGGCCGTTCTTGCCGGTGTGCAGCTGGGCTTCGCGGTGCATGTGGCGGCGGTGATCTGGGCGTTCTCGCCCGTGCCGCTGGGCCGGGTCTGGGCCGGGCTGCTGCTGCCCGCGGCCGCGCTTGCCGCACTGGCGGTGGTGCTGGCGCGCTGGGGGGCTTGAAATGGCCAAGACACAAGCAACTCCCGGCGCCGGGCAGGGCGGTTTCCGCCAGGCCCAGGCCTGGCTGCACACCTGGTGCGGCCTGTGGTTTTCCTGGCTGCTGTTCGCGGTGTTTCTCACGGGCACGCTGGCCGTGTTCGAGGAGCCCATCACCCACTGGATGACGCCCGAGCACCACGCCGAGGAGGAGGCCGCGCTCGCGGCCCCGGCCAGGCCTTCGGCTTCGCTAGGCCAGCGCCTGGACTGGGGCGTGGCCTATATGCAAAAGCACCACGCCGGCGCCGGCATGTGGGAGCTGTGGCCGGCCGATGCCAAGGGCGCGGGTGAGCTGCGGGTTTTCTGGTTCGACAGCCAGCGGCAATATGTTTCGGCTGAACTCGATACCGCCAGCGGCGCGCCGCTGCCCGCTGCCAGCCAGCCGCCAGCGCGCCAGACGCTGGGCGGCCAGCCTTTCGTCGATTTCCATTACGAGCTGCACGCCGGCAAGGTGGGGCTGTGGATAGTGGGCATTGCCGCGCTTGCCATGCTGGTGGCGCTGGTCAGCGGCGTGATCACGCACAAGCGCATCTTCAAGGACTTCTTCACTTTCCGCACGCGCAAGGGTCAGCGCAGCTGGCTTGATGCGCACAACGCGGTGGCGGTATTGACGCTGCCGTTCCAGTTCATGATTGCCTACACCGGCATCGTGATCTCGGGCTTGACCTTCCTGCCCGCGGGCGTGGTCACGCAGTTCGGCACGGGTAGCGAAGGTGCAATGGCTTTCCAGGCCGCGCTCAACGAACCCGGCAAGCCCCGGCCTTCGGGCCGGCCCATGGCGCTGCCGTCGCTCGAGTCGTTTGCCCTGCGCGGTGAGCAGTTGATGGGGCAGCCGGTGCGCGCCGTGGTGATCGATCACCCCGGAGATGCGGCGGCGCGCATCGGCGTCTACGGCTGGAACGAGGACGCGGGCGCGCAGCAGCGCGTGAGCGCCACCAGCGGCCTGGCGATGTTTTCCGCGGCCACAGGGGAAGTGCTGCAGGTGCGCCTGCCCGGCGGCGTGGACGGCGGCAAGGCGTCGCTCGCACAGTCGGTGATGGCCGGGCTGCACATGGTCACGTTTGGCGGTCTGGCACTCAAGTGGCTTTACTTCCTTTGCGGCCTCGCGGGCAGCGCGATGATGGCCACCGGCGCCATCCTGTTCATCGTCAAGCGCCGATCCCGGCACCTGGGTGAATTCGGCGGCGCGACAGCGCGGGTCTACCGGCTGATCGAAGCCGCGAATGTCGCCGCCATTGCCGGCCTGGGCCTGGCCTCCATCAGCTTTCTCTGGGCCAACCGCCTGGTGCCACTGGGCCTGGCGCAGCGTGACGAATGGGAGCTTGCGCTGTTCTTTGGCGTCTGGGCGCTGGCGCTGGTGCATGCGCTGGCGCGCCCGGCAGCAGCAGGCACAGCGCGGCCAGCAGGCACAGTTGCTCTTTCCAGGCGGCTGCTGCCGCTGCTCAACGCGCTGACCGTGGGCGACCACCTGGGCGCGCAGCTGCTGCGCGGCGATTGGGAAAGCGCGGGGGTGGAGCTGTTTGCCATGGCCACGGGCCTGGCGGCCGTCTGGAGCCTGCGCTGGATGGCGCGGCGCAAGACCATTGCCGGCAGGGTGCGTCGCTCCGGCGCCAGCGTCGAAGCAGAGGTGAAGGCATGAGCGAGTGGCTTGGGGGTCTGTTGTCGCTGGCGCTGGCGTTTGCCGGCATGTCCGCGCTGGCGTTTGCCATGGAGCGTCACTACGAGCAGCTCACGGGCGGGTGCAACCGGCCGCCCGCGCGGGCGCTGCGCTGCCTAGGCGCGGCGCTGCTGCTGAC
>JBBKVU010000403.1:0-6073 GCA_037968595.1 Comamonas sp. | reverse complement strand
GTCGCCGCGCTGCTCTCCGGCGAAGTCGATTTCGTGCAGGACCTGCCCATCCAGGACATCGCGCGCCTGCGCGCCGACTCCAAGCTGCGCGTCAACCAGGCCGCGGAAAACCGCACCATCTTCCTGGGCCTGAACGTCGGCGCGGCGCCGCTGACCTATTCGGACGTCAAGGACAAGAACCCGCTGGCCGACGTGCGCGTGCGTCAGGCCTTCCAGCTGGCGATCGACCGCGTGGCAATCCAGAAAGCCGTGATGCGCGGGCTGTCGGTGCCCACCAACATCATCGCGCCGCCGTTCGTGCATGGCTACGACAAGGCGTTCGGCGCCGTCGGCAAGACCGACGTCGCCCAGGCGAAGAAGCTGCTGGCCGACGCCGGCTATCCCAACGGCTTCGGCATCACGCTGCATTGCACCAACGACCGCTATCTCAACGACGAGGCGATCTGCCAGGCGGTGGCCGGCTTCCTGGGCCGCGCCGGCGTGAAGACCACCGTGGTGTCGCGCCCGCTGGCGATACAGACCGCGGCCATCAACGGCCAGGACACCGACTTCTATCTCTATGGCTGGGGCGTGCCGACCTATGACTCGGCCTATGTCTTTGACTACCTGGTGCACACGCGTGGCAAGAACGCGCGCGGCGCCACCAATGCCACGCGCTACAGCAACGACGACATCGACCGCCAGATCGTCTCGCTGGCCTCGGAGGGCGACAGCCGGAAGCGCGACGCAACGATCAAGACCATCTGGACCACGGTGCAAAAGGAGCTGATCTATCTGCCGCTGCACGACCAGATCCAGACCTATGCGATGAAGCGCAAGTTCGACATTCCCGTGAACCCGTCGAACACGCCGTACTTCAAGCTGTTCAAGCTGGCCGAGAAATAAGGCCCGCGACCAGGCCGGTGTCTGCCCGGCCTGGTCTCCTTCCATACTCCACGAGAAGACTGCATGCCCCTGTTGTTTGCGCGTCGCCTGGGCCAGTCCATGCTGGTGCTGCTGGCCGTGTCCTTCATTTCATTCATGGTGTTTCGCCATATCGGCGACCCGACGATCAGCCTGCTGGGCGAGGACGCTTCGCTGGCCGACCGCCAGGCGGTGATTGCCGAGCTGGGCTTCGATCAGCCCGTGGCCGTGCAGTACCTGCGCTACATGGGCAATGTGCTGCAAGGCGAGTTCGGTGTCTCCTACCGGCTCAAGCGGCCGGTGGTCGAAGTCATTGCCGAGCGCCTGCCGGCAACGCTGGAGCTGGCGTTGATCGCGGCGCTGCTGGCCGTCACGGGCGGGGTGATTCTCGGCGTCTACACCGCGATACGCCGCGACGCATGGCTCAGCCGCGCGCTGATGACGCTGTCCCTGGTCGGCGTGTCGCTGCCCACGTTCCTGATCGGCATAGGACTGATCTATGTCTTTGCGGTCGAGCTGCAGTGGCTGCCGTCGTTCGGCCGCGGCGACACCGTGCAGCTCGGCGGCTGGACCACGGGCTTTCTCACGGCCTCGGGCTGGGCCTCGCTGGTGCTGCCGGTGTGCACGCTGGCGATGTTCAAGCTGACGCTGATCATGCGCCTGGTGCGCGCCGAGATGCTCGAGGCGCTGCGCACCGACTACGTGCGCTTTGCGCGCGCGCGCGGCCTGCCCGAAAAGCGCATCCACTACGGCCACGCGCTGCGCAACACGCTGATTCCCGTGGTGACCATCACCGGCCTGCAGATCGGTTCGCTGATCGCCTTTGCCATCGTCACCGAAACCGTCTTCCAGTGGCCCGGCGTCGGTCTGCTGTTCATCACCTCGATCCAGGGTGTCGACGTGCCGGTGATTGCCGCCTATCTGATGCTGATTGCCGCGCTGTACGTGGTCATCAACTTCCTCGTCGACGGCGCCTATCTGCTGGTCGACCCGCGGCTGCGCCGCGCCTGAGAACGAACTCCCAACAATCCCATGGCTGAAATTCCTCCATCCCTCACGCCCGCGCCGGCCCACTATGCCTGGTGGCTGCTGCGCCATTCGGACTCGGCCGTGCTGCGCGCTCTCGGTGCATCGATCACGGTGCAGGCCGCTGTGCTGGTGCTGCTGCTGCTGTGCGGCGCGGCGCTGCTGACGCCCTGGCTGGCGCTGCAAAATCCGTTCGATCCCGCCGCGCTGGAACTGCTGGACGCGTTCACCGCGCCGGGCCAGGCCGGGCTCTCGGGCGCGAGCTATCCGCTGGGCGCCGACGAGCAGGGCCGCGATGTCTACTCGGCAATTCTCTACGGCCTGCGCATGTCGCTGTTTGTCGGCGCGGCGTCGGTCGCGCTGTCGCTGGCCATCGGCGTGCCCCTGGGGCTGATCGCGGGCTATACCGGCGGCTGGTTCGACACGCTGGTGATGCGCATTGCCGACGTGCAGCTGACGTTCCCGGTGCTGCTGGTGGCGCTGCTGGTGTTCGGCATCGCCCGCGGCATCCTGCCCGAGAGCTACCGCGACGACATGGCGCTGTACGTGATCATCCTGGCGATCGGCCTGTCCGAATGGGTCCAGTACGCACGCACCGTGCGCGGCGCCGTGCTGGTGGAAAAGCACAAGGACTATGTGCTGGCGGCCCAGGTGATAGGCCGCTCGCGCGCCGGCATACTGCTGCGCCACATCCTGCCTAACCTGCTGGCGCCGGTGCTGGTGATTGCGACCATCAGCTTCGCCCTGGCCATCGTTGCCGAGTCGACGCTGTCGTATCTGGGCGTGGGCCTGCCGCCGACCCAGCCTTCGCTGGGCACGCTGATACGCGTGGGCCAGGGCTTCTTGTTTTCCGGGGAGTGGTGGATTCTGCTGTTCCCGGGCCTGGTGCTGTTGGCCCTGGCACTTTCCGTCAACCTGGTCGGCGACTGGCTGCGCGACGCATTGAACCCCAAACTGCAATGACTGCCCGCGACGCTTTTCTGCAGACTTCGGCCGAGAATCTGCTGTCCGAACCCGTGCTGCGCGTGCAGCACCTGGGAGTGACGTTCGACACCCACCGCGGCCCGGTCACGGTGCTCGACGACGTGACGTTCGAGATCCGCCCCGGCGAGATCCTGGGCGTGGTCGGCGAGTCGGGCGCGGGCAAGTCGATGACCGGCAATGCCGTCATCGGCCTGATCGCGCCGCCCGGGCGCATGAGCAGCGGGCAGATCTTCCTGCGGGGCGAACGCATAGACACGCTGCGCGGCGAAGACCTGCGCCGGCTGCGCGGCAAGCATATCGCGATGGTGTTCCAGGATCCGCTGACCAGCCTCAACCCAGTGCTGACCATTGGCCAGCACCTGGTCGAGACCCTGAGGCAGCACCTGCCGCTGAGCGAGCGCCAGGCGCGCCAGCGCGCCATCGACCTGCTGGCCGAAGTCGAGATTGCCGAGCCGGCGGCCCGGCTCGATCAGTTTCCGCACCAGTTCTCGGGCGGCATGCGCCAGCGTGTGGCGATTGCGCTGGCACTGTGCGCCGAGCCCGCGCTGCTGATTGCCGACGAGCCGACAACGGCGCTGGACGTCTCGGTCCAGGCCCAGGTGATACGCGTGCTGCGCCGCGTCTGCAAGGAGCGCGGCACGGCGGCAATGCTGATCACGCACGACATGGGCGTGATTGCCGAGGCCGCCGACCGCGTGATGGTGATGTACCGGGGCCGGGTGCTGGAAACCGGGCCGGTGCGCCAGGTGCTGGATGCGCCGGCCGCGCCGTATACGCGCGCCTTGATGGCCGCGATTCCGTCGCTGAGCGCGCGCACGTGCCGGCTGCCGGTTCCCGAGATCGGTGCAGCCGCTGCCCAGTCCGTGCCGCACGGCACCGTGGCCAGGGCCGTGATCGATGGGCCGCCGCTGGTGCAGATCAGCGGCCTGTCGCGCGATTTCGATCTGTCGGGCAGCTGGCTGGCGCGCACCCTTGCCCGCCAGCCCAGACGCGTGCTGCATGCGGTGCAGGACGTGGGCTTCACGATTGCACGCGGCGGCAGCTTCGGCCTGGTGGGTGAGTCGGGCTCGGGCAAGTCCACCGTGGCGCGCATGATTGCCGGGCTGACCCGGCCCACGGCAGGCCGCATCGTGATCGACGGCAAGGACCGCTGGGCCGATCCGGCGGCGGCAACGGCGCTGCGCCGGCGCTTTCAGATGATCTTCCAGGACCCGTATGCCAGCCTGAACCCGCGCTGGCGCGTGGGCCAGCTGATTGCCGAGCCGCTCGAAGTGCTGGGTCTGAGCAGCGGCCCCGAGGAAACCGCCGAGCGCGTGCAGGAGGCGCTGCGCCGCGTGCGGCTGTCGCCCGACGACGTGCGCCGCTATCCGCACCAGTTCTCGGGCGGCCAGCGCCAGCGCATCGCGATTGCGCGCGCCCTGGTGAGCCGGCCTGAATTCATCGTCTGCGACGAGCCCACGTCATCGCTCGATGTCTCGGTGCAGGCCCAGGTGCTGAACCTGATGAAGGACTTGCAGGACGAGTTCGGCCTGACCTATCTGCTGATCAGCCACAACCTGGCCGTGGTGCGCTACATGTGCGACACGGTGGGCGTGATGCAGCAGGGCCGGCTGGTCGAAGTGGGCCAGGCCGAGCGCGTGCTGACCGCGCCCGCGCATGCCTATACCCAGGCGCTGATTGCGGCGGTGCCGGATATGGGGCGCGTGCGCGGGCAGTGAGAGTTCAGGGGGGCTAGACGTCCAGCAAGGGCATGAAGCCGCCAAAGATCATGCGCTTGCCGTCAAACGGCATCTGCTTGTCCATGCCTTCGAGGCGCGGGTCCTTCATGGCTTCCTGGTTGACCCGGTCGCGCACTTCGCGCGACGGGTATTCGTTCCAGGAGAAGACCACGATCTCGCCGTCGACGGCCTTGACCGCGCCGCGAAAGTCGGTGAGCTTGCCGTCGGGCACATCGTCGCCCCAGCACTCGACGACGCGCGTCGCGCCATAGTCCTTGAAGACCTGGGCGGCGCGCGTGGCCATGTCGAGATATTGCTGCTTGTTGGCGGCCGGTACCGCCACCACGAATCCATCGACGTATTTCATGGGGTGCCTCCTTTGCAAAGGGAGGACCATGCTGTCACAGCCGGTAGACCAAGGTTGTAAGAAACCGCATCAGCTGCGGATTGCCGGCCCGCCGTCAAAAATAGCGCCGCTGATAGGGGGCCTGGTGGGCACTGCGTTCGTTCAGTCCGGTGCTGAAATAGGAAGCGGTCAGACCCCAGAGGCCGCTGAAGAACTGTTGGGCGAGCACATCCCGGTTGACTCTGCCCCCGGTCATTCGATCGAGCAGCGAGTTCACGGGATTGAGCGCCAGAAGCGGCTGGAACGGCAGTGACAGCAGTCCGGCGCTTACTTTGAGTAGATTGCTGATGATGGACATGAATGGCTACTCCTGGGGCTGGACACGGTGGAGAGGCAGTTCGCTGGCATGGCTGGCGAGGGCCGGCAGGACCGCATCCGGATGGATGGCGGCATGCACCAGCTGGGTCCGCCAGTGCTCGAGTTGGTTGACGAACGATTCAACGGCCTGTATTGCCCGCGCCGGCTCCAGCGAGGCAAGTGCAATGCCGCGAAAGAAGAGGAGGCGCTCGAGCAGCGGGTCAAAGCCGAAGTAGTTGTCATCGGTCGCCAGGCCGAACAAATGCAGTTCAAGCACCCGGGCAAGCAGGCTCGCGCGCGCCTCGGCCGACCATTCGCCCACGGACATCAGCGGGGCAAAGAGCACGGCTTTCTGATTCTTCTCGTCGTGCTCGAAAGTGACTTCCAGGGCATGGCTGAACACAATGGTGCAGCCCCCGTCGTGGGCGGCGGCGCTGGTGTCCAGTTGGGTGGCAGCACCTATGGCTTGCAGGAAAGACAAGAAATCCATGAAAGGCTCGCTCTATCGAGATGGAGTTGCTGTATGAATTATTGGTAACGACGCGCGGAGTGGGGTTCCATGGACTCAGCCACCCATCACCCGCGATGGGCGTGGAAAAAAGAAAACCCCCGCCAGCTTTCACTGACGGGGGTTGCAGCAGTATGGAATCCGGGAATTAGAACGGGATGTCGTCATCCATGTCGTCAAAGCCCGAAGCCGCGCGCTGGGGTGCGGGCGCCATCGGGGCCTGGGCGGGAG
>JBBKVU010000402.1:0-4172 GCA_037968595.1 Comamonas sp. | reverse complement strand
TGGCCGCTGCGCAGGGCGTCGGCCAGCGCCGCCTCGTTGACCAGGCCGCCGCGCGCGGTGTTGATGATCAGCGGGCGGCGCGCCATCTGCGCGAACTCCGCGGCGCCTATCATGTCGCGCGTCTGGGCGTTGAGCGGACAGTGCAGCGTGAGGATGTCCGAGCGCGCCAGCACCTCCTCGAACGGCGTGTAGAGCTTGCCCATGCCCTGACGGCCCTTGTGCGCCGCCATCAGCACCTGCATGCCCAGCGCGCGCGCAATCGTTGCCACGGCGCTGCCCAGCGCGCCATCGCCAATGATGCCCAGCGTAGAGCCGGCGAGATCGCGCACCGGATAGTCGAAATAGCAGAACTGGCCCGACTCCTGCCAGCGGCCCGCCTTGACCGAGTCGCGGTAGGCGCAGATGCTGCGGCGCAGCGCAAACATCAGCGCGAAAGTGTGCTCGGGGACGGTGTGCTTGGCATAGTTGCGGATATTGCTCACCGTGATGCCGCGCGCGGCGCAGGCCTTGAGGTCTATGCTGTCGGTGCCGGTGGCCGCAACCGCCACCAGCTTCAGCCGCGCGGCCTGCTGCAGCGCCTCGGCGCTCAGTTTGACCTTGTTGCTGATCACGATGTCGGCATCGGCAATGCGCTGCGCGACTTCATGCGGCGCGGTGTGGTCATGACTGACGAGTTCGTGCGCAAAGGACGGCTGGCGCAGCGTGGTTTCGGGCGACAGCGTGGCGCGGTCAAGAAAGACAATCTTCATACGGGTCCTGGCAGGCGCCTGCGCTCACCGCATGGTGATGGCAGGCAGAAATCGGAATAAAGGCGGCTCACCTGGCGTAGGCGTATTCACCGCCGCGTTCAATGGCCTGGCGGTAGGCCGGGCGCGCCTGCAGCCGGTCCATCCAGGCCAGCAGATGCGGATAAGGCGCAGCCATGCCTTGCACCTTGGCCAGCTCGCCGATGAAGCTCAGCTGGATGTCGGCGCCACTGAGTTCCTCGCCCATCAGATACGGCGTGCGGCCCAGCGCGGCATCGATGTAGCCGAGAAAATTCGCCAGCTCCGACTGGATGCGCGGCTGCAGCGGCGCGCCGGCCTCGCCCAGGCGGCCCACATACAGGTGAAGCATGAAAGGCAGCATGGCCGAGCCTTCGGCAAAGTGCAGCCATTTGACGTATTCATCGTAGGCGGGGGTCGCGGGATCGGGCTGCAGCCGGCCCTTGCCATGGCGGCGGATCAGGTAGTCGACGATGGCGCCGGACTCGTTCAAGACCAGGTCACCGTCTTCTATCACCGGCGACTTGCCCAGCGGGTTGATGGCCTTGAGCTCCGGCGGTGCCAGGCTGGTCTTGGGATCGCGCTGGTAGCGCTTGATCTCATAGGGCAGGCCCAGCTCTTCGAGCAGCCAGAGAATGCGTTGCGAGCGCGAGTTGTTGAGGTGATGGACGGTGATCATCGGTGTCTCCGTGAGGGGGCATAAGGAACCTGTCCGGGCACAGGGCCGCGGGCAGGCATCTGCAGACTTTAGCCCAAGGCGGTGTCGGCGGCGCCCCGCCGGCGCCCGGCCCCGGCAGCTCACTCGGCCCTGATGCCGGCTGCGCGCACCACCTTGGCCCAGGCCTGGGTTTCCTGCTCGACGAACTTTCCCAGCTCCGCCGGGCCCAGGTACACGGCAAACGCGCCCTGGTCCTCGATCTTCCTGCGGTAGCTGTCGCTCTCCACGATGGTCTTCACCGCCGCCGCCAGGCGGCTGGTGATGGCCGCCGGGGTTCTTGCCGGCGCAAACACGGCAAACCAGCTCTCGACTTCATAGCCCGCCAGCCCCGCTTCGGCCGTGGTCGGCACATTGGGCAGCGAGGGGTGGCGGCGCGGGCCCGCATAGGCCAGGGCCTTGAGCTTGCCGGCCTGCACCTGTCCTATGACCGAAGGCGGCGTGGTGATGAACATGTCGACCTGGCCGCTGATCAGGTCGGTGATCACCGGCCCCGCCCCCTTGTACGGCACATGGGTCACGGCCACCTTGGCCTGGGTGCCGAACATTTCGCCGGCAATGTGCTGGATAGAGCCGTTGCCCGACGAGGCGTAGAACAGGCCTTTGCTGCTTTTCTGCCCGTGGGCAATGAACTCCTTGAGATTGCCCACCGGCAGCGTGGCCGTGACCGCGACCACATGCGGGGCGCGCATCACCAGTGCAATCGGCGCGAAATCGCTGGTCTTCCAGCGGATCTGCGAGAACAGCGCGGGATTGCCGACGTGGTAGCCCGAGTACTGCAGCAGCAGCGTGTGGCCGTCGGCCGGCGCGCGCGCCACGACTTCGGTGCCTATGTTGCCGCTCGCGCCCGGGCGGTTCTCTATGACCACCGACTGGCCCAGCGCCGTCTGCAGCTGCTCGCCTATCAGGCGCGCGACGATGTCGGTCGAGCCCGCGGGCGCGCTGGGCACGACCAGGGTGATGGGCTTGCTCGGCCAGGTGTCGGCCTGCGCCGCCCCGAACGTGGTGCAAAGGGCGATGCTCAGGAATGCTTTTTTCAGAATCATTTTTTTGTCTCCTTGTGTTGTGGCAAAAGCATCTCCAACCCGGCGTGCGCCAGGCAGCCGGGGGGGGGAGTCGGAAGGCAGGCGCGCCTAGGGCGCGGCAGCCGGCTCGGAAATCTCTATCAGGTTGAGATCCGGGTCGCGCAGGTAGATGGAGCGGATCTTCGAGGTCGCGCCGGTGCGCATCACCGGGCCTTCGGCAATCGGCACGCCCAGCTTCTCCAGGTGCGCGATCACTTCGTCCAGCGGCACCGCGGCCAGAAAGCACAGGTCCAGCGCGCCGGGCACCGGCGTATGCGCCTTGGGCTCGAACTCGCGACCCTTCACATGCAGGTTGATCTTCTGGTGGCCAAACATGAAGGCCTTGCGCTCCACGGGCGGCGTGCCGCCAATGAAGGATTCCAGCTTCATGCCCAGGACTTCGGTGTAGAAACGCAGGCATTGCGCTTCGTTGGCGGTGGTGAGTACCAGGTGGTCGAGATGGCTGATCATGGTGCGGTGATTAGTTGGCGGCAGCGGCATCGCGGGCCAGCGCGCGTTCGCGGATGGCGTCGAAACCTTCGGGGGGAGAGTGGCGCACGCGCCGGTCGCCGGCGCGGCTGACCTGGGCCGGGAGTTCATGGCCGAGCAGGCGTTCGAGTTCATTGGCGGCGGCAATCAGGCCGGGCAGATCGACGCCGCTGTCATAGCCCATCCACTGCAGCATGTGCACCACGTCTTCCGTCGCCACATTGCCCGAGGCACCGGGCGCATAGGGGCAGCCGCCAATGCCGCCCAGCGACATGTCGAACTGCGCTATGCCGGCCTGCACCGCGGCCAGCGTGTTGACCAGACCCATGCCGCGGGTGTTGTGGAAATGGCCGGTGAACTGCAGCTGCGGACAGGCCTGGGCAAGGCTTTCGCACAGGCGATGGACCTGCGTCGGATAGGCCATGCCGGTGGTGTCGCACAGCGTCACGCCCGCGGCGCCCATGTCCGCGAAGCGGCCGACCAGCTCCAGCACCGTGGCCAAGGGCACTTCGCCTTCCATCGGGCAGCCAAACACGCACGACAGCGAGATATTCACCGGCACCTTCGCACCCTGCGCCAAGCCCGCGACTTCGGCAAGCTGGCGCAGGGACTGGGCGCGCGTCATGCGCAGGTTGGCCAGGTTGTGGGTTTCGCTGGCCGACATCACCAGGTTGAATTCGTCGACGCGGCATTCAAGCGCGCGCTCGCCGCCGCGCGCATTCGGAATCAGCGCCGTGTAGACCACGCCCGGCACGCGCCGTATGCGCTGCATCACGGCTTCGGCGTCGCGCAGCGCGGGAATCGAAGCGGCCGAGGTGAACGACGTCACTTCGATCTTGGCGTAGCCCAGCGCGCCGAGCCGGTCGACCAGCGCCACCTTGTCGTCGGTCGCGACAAAGACGGCTTCGTTTTGCAATCCATCGCGCATGGCGACTTCGTTGATCCGCAGCTTGCGGTTGTGGCCTTCAAACATTCTGTGCCTCCGTGGTGCTGCGCGCCGGCCAGCCGCCGGCGCCCACCAGCGCCGCCGTGTGCTCGCCCAGCAAGGGCGCGGGATGGGAAACGCGCCCCGGGGTGGCGCTGAGCTTGGGAACAATGCCCGGCACCTTGATGCGCGTGCCGTCGGCCATCTGCTGCTCG
>JBBKVU010000401.1:0-7684 GCA_037968595.1 Comamonas sp. | reverse complement strand
GAGGTCAACGAACGCACCGTATTCGGTGATGTTCTTGACCACGCCTTGAACGATGGCGCCTTCCTTCAGCGTTTCCATCAACTTGGCGCGCTCTTCGCCCATCGAGGCTTCCACGACAGCGCGGCGGCTCAGCACCACGTTGTTGCGCTTGCGGTCGAGCTTGATGACCTTGAATTCCAGGGTCTTGTTTTCGTAAGGCGTCAGATCCTTGATCGGACGCGTGTCGATCAGCGAACCGGGCAGGAATGCGCGGATGCCGTTGACCAGAACCGTCAGGCCGCCCTTGACCTTGCCCGAAGTGGTGCCGGTCACGAACTCGCCCGATTCCAGGGCCTTTTCCAGGGCCAGCCAGGAAGCCAGACGCTTGGCGGTGTCGCGCGACAGGATGGTGTCGCCGTAGCCGTTTTCGATGGAGCCAATGGCCACCGACACGAAGTCACCGACTTGGACTTCGACTTCGCCCTGATCGTTCTTGAATTCGTCGAGGGGCACGTAGGCTTCAGACTTCAGACCGGCGTTGACCACCACGAAGTTGTGTTCGACGCGAACGACTTCAGCGGTGATGACTTCGCCAGGACGCATTTCCGTGCGTTGCAACGATTCTTCAAAAAGGGCGGCAAAAGATTCAGACATGTATTTCCTTGGCCGCAAACAGGTTTCCGAGAGCACAATTGCTCGCGTTTTTAAGGCTGCTTGCGGAGGTTGCGGACGGATCCGCGGGCTATAGTTCAATAACCCTCTGCCAATCGCTAGCCAAGGCGAAAGGCGGCAGAGGGACCGGTGTCAGCTCTTCAAGACGGCCTTGAAGGGCTGTCGCTCTTGCCACCAGTTAAGCACCTGCGTGACCACCTGATCGATGGAAAGTGCGGAGCTATCGAGGGACAAAGCGTCTGGGGCAGGCCTGAGCGGCGCCACGCTGCGCGACATATCGCGGGCGTCACGGGCTTCAAGGTCTGCACGAAGCGCCGTGATATTAGCTGAAATTCCTTTGGAAATCAATTGTTTATACCTTCTCTCGGCACGGCATTCGGCCGATGCGATCAGGTAGACCTTGAGTGGGGCCGCGGGAAAGATCACCGTGCCCATGTCGCGGCCGTCGGCCACCAGGCCCGGCAGGCTCTGGAATTCCAGCTGCAGCGCGATCAGCGCCGCGCGCACCTTGGGCAGCGCCGAAACGCGTGACGCATCCATGCCGGCTTCCTCGCTGCGGATGGCGTGGCCCACGTCCTCGCCATCGATCAGGATCTGATGGCTGGGGGTGAAGCGGATATCCAGCGTGGCCAACAGCGCGACGATCTGGTCTTCGTGCGCGGGGTCGATGGCAATGCCCGCGCGGTGCGCGGCCAGCCCGGCAATGCGGTACAGCGCGCCCGAATCGAGAATGCCATACCCCAGGCGGTGGGCGATTTCCGCGGCAATCGTGCCCTTGCCCGAGGCGCTGGGGCCGTCGATGCAGATCACCGGAATCTGTTCACGCGGCGTCTGACAGACCGAAAACAGCGCTTCGAAATAATCGGGGAAGGTCTTGGCCACGCACTGCGGGTCTTCGATGCGCACCGGCAGCTTCTGCGGGTTGAACGCCGCCAGCGAAAAGCACATCGCCACGCGGTGGTCGTCATAGGTGTGGATGCTGGCCGCGCGCCAGTCGGCGGGCCGGGCCGGCGGCGTGACGCGCAGGTAGTCCGCGCCTTCCTCCACGGTGGCGCCGAGCTTGCGCAACTCGCAGGCCATGGCCGCGATGCGGTCGGTTTCCTTCACGCGCCAACTGGCGATGTTTCGTAGCGTGGTCGTGCCTTCGGCGTACAGCGCCATCACGGCCAGCGTCATCGCGGCATCGGGAATGTGGTTGCAGTCGAGATCGATGGCCTGCAGCGGCCAGCGCCCGCGCCGCACCTGCAGCCAGTTCGGGCCGCTATCGACCTGAGCGCCCATGGCCTGCGCGGCTTCGACAAAGCGGATATCGCCCTGGATGGACTGCGCGCCCACGCCCAGGATGCGCACGCCGGCGCTGCCTTCGGCCGCAATCGCGCCCAGCGCAATGAAGTAGCTGGCCGACGAGGCATCGGCCTCGACATGGATGTCGCCCGGCGAGCGATAGCGGCTGCCCGCAGGAATCGTGAAGCGCTGCCAGTTGTCGTTGTGCACCGCAATGCCAAAGCGCGCCAGCAACTCCAGCGTGATGTGGATGTAGGGCTTGGAGATCAGCTCGCCGACAACTTCGATGTGGATGTCCTGGTGCGCGGCGCGCAGCGGCAGCGCCATCAGCAGCGAGGTCAGGAACTGGCTGGAGACATCGCCGCGCACCTGGATGGGCGGCTGCTTTGCCTGGGCGGAAAAATCGGCCGGCGTGATGCGCAGCGGCGGATAGCCGGGGTTGCCCAGGTAGTCGATGCTGCAGCCAATCTGGCGCAGGCCGTCGACCAGGTCGCCAATCGGGCGTTCGTACATGCGCGGCACGCCCAGCATGGTGAAGTCGCCGCCGAGCAGCGACAGCGCCGCCGTCAGCGGGCGCATGGCCGTGCCGGCGTTGCCCAGGAACAGCTCGGCCTTGGTGCCCGCGGGCAGGGCCCCGGCAATGCCCGTGATGCGCAGAGTGGTCGCGCCGCGTTCAAGAACGCAGCCGATCTGCTCGAGCGCGGTCAGCATCACGCGCGTGTCATCCGAGTCCAGCAGGTCGTGCACCACGGTCGTGCCTTCGCTGAGCGCGGCCAGCAGCAGAACGCGGTTGGAAATGCTTTTCGAGCCGGGCAGGCGCACTTCGCCGCCAGCGGCGGCAAGTGGGGGGATGTCGAGGAATTCGGTCTTGAACATGGCGCAGTTTCGGCGTGTGGGCTCAGGCGCCCTGGAAGTCGGGGGAGGCGGGGCGTGGGCCCTGGCGCCAGTTGGCGCGGGCCGCGCTGGCCAGCGTGATCCTGTCCTGCAGGCCCTGGCCGTCGCCCTGGAGAATCAGGCCTTCGAGGTTTTCCAGCGCCTGGCGGAACTGGCGCGACTGCGCCAGCACCTGCTCGCGGTTGGCCAGCAGGATGTCGCGCCAGATCTGCGGATTGCTCGCGGCAATGCGCGTGAAATCGCGAAACCCCGGGCCGGCAAGCGCCAGCGTGGCGTCGGCGCCGGGCTGGGACAGCACGCTTTGCATCATCGCAAACGCCAGCAGATGGGGCAGGTGGCTCACCGTGGCCAACGTCGCGTCATGCGCTTCGGGCGACATGCTATGCACCTCGCAGCCCAGCGCCTGCCAGATCTGGCGCGCCTGCTCGAGCTGCACGGTGAGCGTGCGCTCGGTGGGCGTGAGCACCACATGGCTGCCCAGGTACAGATTGGCATCGGCGTGTTCCACGCCCGCGACTTCCTTGCCCGTGATCGGGTGGGCCGGCACAAACGAGCCTATGCGGTCGCGCAAGCCCGAGCGCGCGGCTTGCACCACGTCGGTCTTGGTCGAGCCCACATCCATGATCAGCATGCCCGGGGTGACCAGGTGCTTGATCGACTTGAGCGTGGCTTCGGTCGCCGCCACCGGCACGGCCAGCAGCACGATGTCGGCGCCCGCCGCGGCCAGCAGCGCCGAAGGCGCCTCGACATCGATCACGCCCAGCTGGCGCGCGCGTTCGGTGGTGGAGGGGGACTTGCTGTAGCCGACCACGCGTTTGACCAGGCCGGCTTTCTTCAGCGCCAGCGCAAACGATCCGCCCATCAGGCCGCAGCCTATGAGCCCCAGTTGTTCAAACATCCACACACTCCGGCAGCAGAAAAAGACCAGGCAATAAAGACATCACGCAGGCGTGGGGTAGGCGCCCAGGACCTTGTAGAAAGCGCAAAGGCCTTGCAGCTCCTCGAGCGCCTTGGCCACATGGGGCTCGGACGGGTGGCCGGCCAGATCGATGTAGAAGTAGTACTCCCACTGGCCGGTGCGCGCCGGGCGCGACTCGAAGCGCGTCATCGACACGCCATGGGTCTTGAGCGGCACCAGCAGGTCGTGCACGGCGCCGGGGCGGTTGGGCACGGAAATGATCAGGCTGGTCGAATCCTTGCCCGTGGCCTGGGGCATGGCCAGAGTCTGCGGCAGGCAGATGATGGCAAAGCGCGTGCGGTTGTAGGCTTCGTCCTGGATGGCATGGGCCACGGTGTGCAGGCCGAACTGCTGCGCCGCGCGCTCGCCGGCCAGGCCTGCCCAGGTCGGGTTCAGCGATGCCAGGCGCGCGCCTTCGGCGTTGCTGTCGACCGGACGGCGCTCGGCATGCGGCAGGTGCTTGGTCAGCCAGCCCTGGCACTGGGCCAGCGCCTGCGGATGGGCCGCGACAACCTCGATGTTTTCCAGCGAATCGCTCATGCGCAGCAGGTTGTGGCGTATCAGCAGGCTGACTTCGCCGACCACATGGCAGGGCGTGTGCAGGAACATGTCGAGCGAGCGCGTGACCACGCCTTCGGTCGAGTTCTCCACGCCCACCACACCGTACTGGGCGCTGCCCGCGGCCGTGGCATGGAACACCTCGTCGAAATTGGCGCAGTACATCAGATCGGCCGCGCCGCCGAAGTAGTCGACCGCGGCCTGCTCGCAGAACGTGCCCGCGGGGCCGAGAACGGCGACGCGCTGGGGCGATTCGAGCGCCAGGCAGGCCGACATGATTTCGCGCCAGATCGCCGACACATGGTTGGCTTTCAGCGGGCCGGGGTTGGCGGCCTCGATCTTCTGGATCACCTGGGCCACGCGGTCGGGCCGGAAGAACGGCGTGCCTTCGCGTTTCTTGACTTCTCCCACCTGCTCGGCAACCCGGGCGCGCTGATTGACCAGCGACAGCAGCTGCTGGTCGATGCTGTCGATCTGTTGGCGCAGGTCCGAAAGATCAGGCGAAGCTTGGGGCGTGTTCATGGCGAAAAGTCTCTCAGGCGTGTTGTTGTTCGAAAGCGTGCAGGTAGTCGACCAGCGCCTGGACACCGGCCAGCGGCATGGCGTTGTAGAGGCTGGCGCGCATGCCGCCCACCGACTTGTGGCCCTTGAGCTGCAGCAGGCCGCGCTCCTTGGCGCCGGCCAGGAAGGCGTCGTTGAGCGCCTCGTTGCGCAGGAAGAACGGAATGTTCATGCGCGAACGGCAGTTGGGCGCGACCTTGTTGAGGTACAGCTGCGACTGGTCGATGCTGCGGTACAGCAGCTCGGCCTTGGCGATGTTGCGCTGCTCCATCGCGGCAATGCCGGTGAGTTCGCCTTCGCGCTGGCGCTTGAGCCACTGGAAGGTCAGGCCGGCGATGTAGATGCCCCAGGTCGGCGGCGTGTTGTACATCGACTGGTTGTCGGCCACGGTCTTGTAGTTGAACGCGCTGGGGCAGGCCGGCAGCGCATGGCCCAGCAGGTCTTCGCGCACGATGACAATGGTCAGGCCGGCCGGGCCGATGTTCTTCTGCGCGCCGCCAAAGGCCAGGCCCACGCGGCTCCAGTCGACCGGGCGCGAGGCCACATGCGAGGAGAAGTCGATCACCAGCGGCGCATCGCTGCCCAGCGCCTGCAGATCGGGCAGCTCATGGAATTCGACGCCGTGAATGGTTTCGTTGCTGCAGATGTGCACATAGCTTGCGCCGCGGCTCAGGTCCCAGCTGGCGGCGGGCGGAATGGCGGTGAAGTTGCTGGCTTCGCCGCTGGCCGCGACATGCGCCTGGGCCGCGTACTTGCCGGCTTCCTTGACCGACTTCTGGCTCCAGCTGCCCGTGAGCACGAAGTCCACCGTGGCGGCGTGCGACAGGTTCAGCGGAACGATGGCGTTCTCGGCCAGGCCGCCGCCCTGCATGAACAGGATCTTGAAGTTCGCGGGCACGGCCAGCAGCTCGCGCAGGTCGGCTTCGGCCTGCTCGTAGATGGCGATGAATTCCTTGCCGCGATGGCTCATTTCCATCACGCCCATGCCGCTGCCGTGCCAGTCCAGCATTTCGGCCGCGGCCGTTTCCAGAACCTCGGCAGGGATGGCAGCAGGGCCGGCGGAGAAGTTGTCGGGGCGATTCATGGTGTCTACCGGAATGAGAAAGGGCAGGGCGGCGCGGGGCCGTGCGTTGGGGGAAACTGTAAACGGGCACGCCGGCATTGCCGGCGTGCTTGGGAGTGGCAGGAGTTACGCCTGGGGCGCTGCGTCGCTGCCGTCGGTCGCGGAGGTATCGCCGGCTTCGGCTTCGGTCTCCTCGGCAACAGCCTGGGCATCGTTTTCGGCAATGCGCTGCAGTCCGCTGAGCTGCGAGCCGTCGTCCAGCGCGATCAGCGTCACGCCCTGTGTCGCGCGGCCGAGTTCGCGGATCTCGGAGACGCGCGTGCGCACCAGCACGCCCTTGTCGGTGATCAGCATGATCTCGTCATCGGCGCGCACCAGCGTGGCGGCAACGACCTTGCCGTTGCGCTCGGATTGCTGGATGGCGATCATGCCCTTGGTGCCGCGGCCATGGCGCGTGTATTCGGAAATGCTGGTGCGCTTGCCGTAGCCGTGCTGGGTGGCGGTGAGCACGCTTTGCGGGTTGGTGTCGGAGTCTTCCGCCACCAGCATGGCGATCACGCTCTGGCCTTCTTCCAGCATCATGCCGCGCACGCCGCGCGCCTGGCGGCCCAGCGGACGCACGTCGTTCTCGTCGAAGCGCACGGCCTTGCCGCCGTCGCTGAACAGCATCACGTCATGCGCGCCGTCGGTCAGCGCGGCGCCGATCAGGTAGTCGCCGTCGTCCAGGTTGACGGCAATGATGCCGGCCTTGCGCGGGTTGTTGAACTCGTTGAGCGCGGTCTTCTTCACGGTGCCCATGCTGGTGCCCATGAACACGTAGCGGTCCTCGGGGAAGCTGCGCATTTCACCCGTGAGCGCCAGCACCACGTTGATCTTCTCGCCTTCCTGCAGCGGGAACATGTTGACGATGGGGCGGCCGCGCGAGCCGCGCGAGCCCGCTGGCACTTCCCATACCTTGAGCCAGTACAGGCGGCCGCGGTTGGAGAAGCACAGCAGGTAGTCGTGCGTGTTGGCGATGAACAGCTGGTCGATCCAGTCGTCTTCCTTAGTCGCCGTCGCCTGCTTGCCGCGGCCGCCGCGCTTTTGCGCGCGGTATTCGGACAGCGGCTGGCTCTTGATGTAGCCGGTGTGGCTCAGCGTGACCACCATGTCGGTGGGCGTGATCAGGTCTTCGGTCGACAGGTCCTGGGCGCTGTATTCGACGCTGCTGCGGCGCGCGCCTATCTTGCTCTGGCCGAACTCGGTCTTGAGCGCCGTCAGTTCCTCGCCAATGATCACCGAGACGCGGCCGGGCTTGGACAGGATGTCGAGCAGGTCCTCGATCATCGCCATCACGTCCTTGTACTCGGCGACGATCTTGTCCTGCTCCAGGCCGGTCAGGCGCTGCAGACGCATCTGCAGGATTTCCTGGGCCTGGGTTTCGGACAGGCGGTAGAGGCCGTCCTTGCCCATGCCGAACTCGACTTCCAGGCCTTCGGGGCGGTAGTCGTCGGCGCTCACCACGCCGCCGTCTTCGCGCGTGCGGGTGAGCATCTCGCGCACCAGCTTGCTGTCCCAGGCGCGCGTCATCAGCTCGGCCTTGGCCACGGGCGGCGTGGGCGCATTGCGGATGATGGCGATGAAGTCGTCGATGTTGGCCAGCGCGACGGCCAGGCCTTCAAGCACATGGCCGCGATCGCGTGCCTTGCGCAGCTCGAACACCGTGCGGCGCGTGA
>JBBKVU010000400.1:0-2853 GCA_037968595.1 Comamonas sp. | reverse complement strand
AGGCCGTCCGCCGCGAATGGCCAGACAACCGTCCGCTTTTCTGGCGGGTTTCCCTGGCAGACGTCGTCGATGGCGGGCTCGAATTCGATGACATGGTCGACCTGCTGCGCGGCTTGAAGGATCGCGGTGTCGACGTGGTCGATTGCTCTTCGGGCGGGGGAATCTCAAGCTACCCCACCCAGGGCCGCTCGGTGTCCGACAGCCTGATGTTCCGCGCGGAACTGGCGGGTCGACTTCGATCGGCCACAGGCCTTCAGGTCATGGGCGTCGGCCTGGTGATCGAGCCCCGCACAGCAGAGGGCTATCTCCAGGCGGGACAGGCAGACCTGATCGCCGTCGGCCGCGAAGCCCTCTACAACCCCAATTGGGCGCTTCATGCAGAAGCGACATTGGGGACGAACCAGGACTACGGCACGTGGCCCCAGCCGTACCGCGTGCACCTGTCGCGCCGCGCGGTGGCAGCCGATGCACTCCGCGATGCAGACTTGGGAAGGAGCACCACCTCATGAATAAGACATCACCCCACATCGAGATCCTTGGCGCACATCGCGATCGCCTGGGGGAATGCCCTTTGTGGGATCCCCGCGAACAGGCGCTGTACTGGATCGATTCGAAGGCACGCAAGGTGCACCGCCTGCGTGGCGACGCACGCGTCGAGTGGGCCACGCCGAGCGATATCGGCTCGATCGCGCTGACGAAGCGCGGGCGCCTGGTGCTGTCGCTCGAAGACGGATTTCACCTCCTGGACCTGGCCAGCGGCGCGACGCACCGCCTCGCTGAGGTACGGCACAAGGGCCCTTCGATGCGGATGAACGACGGCCGCACCGACCGCCAGGGCCGCTTCGTCGCCGGCTCCATGGTCATGGGGCGTCACGACCGCGATGGCGCTTATTACCGCCTCGAACGCGACGGCAGCGTGACAGCGCTCTTCGATGGGATCGCACTTGCCAACGCCACCTGCTTCAGCCCCGACGGCCGGACCCTGTATCACGCCGACAGCTTCAGCGACGAGGTGAGCGGCGTGGACTACGACCCGGCCACAGGCGCGACCGGTCCACGCCGCGCTCTTTTCAATACGCGGCCCTATGGATCGGCGCCCGATGGCACCACGGTCGACGCGGATGGCAACCTCTGGGTTGCCCTGGTCCAGGCCGGAAAAATCGGGTGTTTCACGCCCGAAGGGAAGCTGCAGCGCCTGGTCGATGTTCCCGCGCCCTTCCCGACCTGCCCCTGCTTCGGCGGGTCCGGCCTGGACGTGCTGTACGTGACCAGCATCAGCAACAGCGGCAACCTCATGAGAAGCGAGCACCCCGACGCGGGCGCGGTCTTCGCCATCCACGATCTGGGCGTGCGCGGCCTGCCCGAAGTGCTGTTTGACGACGAGGCGATCCCATGATTAGCACCGCCGATCCCGCCCCCTGCACCGTCGGCGACGACGATGTGTGATCCTGCGCACCGATGGCCTGAGCAAGCAATTCATGGGCTTCCACGCTGTACGCAACGTCTCGTTGGCGATCAGGCGCCACAGCATTCATGCGCTGATCGGCCCCAACGGGGCCGGCAAGACCACCTGCTTCAATCTGCTGACCACGTCCATTCCCGCGAGCGCGGGCCGCATTCACTACAACGGCCGCGACATCACGCGCAGCGATCCGGCCAGCGTGGCCGCCAGCGGCATGGTCCGTTCGTTCCAGATCTCAGCCGTGTTCGGACATATGAGCGTGCTGGATAACGTACGCGTGGCACTGCAGCGCCGGGCCGGTGGCACCTTCGCCTTCTGGCGCAGCGACAAGGTCCTGGACCGACACACGCCACGCGCACGGGACCTGCTTGCTTCGGTGAACCTGGAACGCTACGAGCGCGCGGCAGCTGCCGATCTGTCCTATGGCCGCAAACGCGCACTCGAACTGGCCACCACGCTGGCCCTGGAGCCCGAGATGATTCTGCTCGACGAGCCGATGGCCGGTCTGGGCCACGAGGACATCGGCCCGGTCACGCGTCTCATTGCTGAAGTGGCGCGGCAGCGCACGGTCCTGATGGTCGAGCACAACATGAAGGTCGTGGCCGAACTGTGCGACCGCATCACGGTTCTGCAAGCGGGCGAAATCCTGGCCGAAGGCAGCTACGAGCAGGTGTCCGCGGACCCTCGCGTGCGGGAAGCCTATGTCGGCGGAGGCGCGCATGCCTGAGAACAACCAACGGCCCTGCCTGGAAGTTCGCGATCTCACCGGCCACTACGGCGAAACGCAGGCGCTGCACGGCATCGACTTCGTGGTGCATCCCGGCGAAGTGGTCTGCCTGCTCGGGCGCAACGGTGCTGGCAAGACCACGACGCTTCGCGCCATCATGGGACTGCTGGCGAAGCGCCGGGGCCACATTGCGGTGAACGGCCGTTCCACGCAGGGCATGGCGCCCGAAGATATCGCTCGCCTGGGCGTCGCCTACTGCCCCGAGGAGCGTGGCATTTTCGCAAGCCTGGATGTGGAAGAGAACCTGCTGCTGCCGCCCGTACTGATGCCTGGCGGCATGACGGTGAACGAGATCTACACGCTCTTCCCCAACCTGAAACTGCGCCGCCGCAGCCCGGGCACGCGTCTCTCCGGAGGTGAACAGCAGATGCTCGCGATCGGGCGCATCCTGCGCACCGGTGCCAAGCTGCTGCTGCTCGACGAATGCACCGAAGGCCTGGCGCCGGTGATCATCGACAAGATCGGTGAGGCGATCGCCGCACTGCGAGAGCGCGGCTTCACGATCCTCATGGTGGAGCAGAACTTCCGCTTCGCTTCGGGCGTCGGCGACAGGTTCTACGTGATCGAGGAAGGCCGCGTCATCGAACACTTCGACCGCCCGGCC
>JBBKVU010000399.1:0-3756 GCA_037968595.1 Comamonas sp. | reverse complement strand
GGTGTGCATCAGGGCCTCCAGGCGGGCTTCGCGCGCCGCCATGCCGCGCTGGCGCGCCCCCGTGAGCGCGGGCAGCGTGGTCTCGAACAGCACGGGAAAGCCCAGCGCCGCCTCCTCGGACGCGCCGCGCAGCCCATAGCGGCGGCACGCGATGCCGCCGGGCAAGGTGGATGCGCGCTGACTGCGCGTTGTCAGCGCACTGCCCCATCGCTGTCTCAGGGTCGAGCGCAGCAGCGCCGCATCGAGCAGGCCACCTTGCGTGTGCAAGGCGGCACCGGCCGCGGCGCAGAGCAGGCCTAGCATGAAGATCGCACCGCGATGGGTATTGATGCCGCCCGTCGCTTTGAGCATGCGGGCTTCGGCGGCGATGCCGTGTTGCTCCAGCAGCGCAAAGCCTGCGCCATCCTGTCCGGCCTGCGCGATCTGCGTGAAATAGTGGCGCAGCGTGAACAGGCTGCGCATGAAGCTATGCGCGTCCATGTCGTCGTGGCTACCGTTGTCGACCAGGGTCACCAGGCCGGGCTTGGGCGTTAGAGACAGCTCGTCGTGCAGCGCCAGCATGGCGGCGCGCGCAATCAGGGCCGGAGTGAGTGGCTGCAGACATGGCAGCGCCAGGAGCGAGGCACTCATGGCGTGACCTCCTGCAAGGCGCGCTGCGTGCACCAGCCGGTAGCGTGCTCCAGCGCGATGCAGTCCAGATGCTTGACGATCAGCGCGCGTGCGTGCCCGCCGCGCCAGGCCTCCCATTCGCGCCAGGCAACCGATGCGCCGTTGGTAAACATCAACTCGCCATCGATGCGCGGCAGCGGCATCGCCTGGGCTTGCAGCAGTGCTACGACCGTGTCGGCCTGGGCGATGCCATTGACCCCTATGCACAGATCCAGGTCCGATTCGGGTCGCAGATAAGGAAGACCACTGATGCTTTGCCAACCATAGCTGCCAAAGACACGCGCCGTCACGCCGCAGGCATCAAGCGCCTGCAGCAGGCGGCTTGCGCTGGCCGTGGCACAGGCGGGCAGCAGCTCCAGTACATCGCCCAGTCCGGGAAATTCGGCGAAGTCCTGGATCTCGGCTTCGGCCACCTGCACGGCCAGCCGCAGTTTGCCCCAGGCCAGCGCCGAGGGCAGGCCCAGTGCGATCATGCCCTCGGCCGCGTACTGCGGCGGCTGGCGCGTGACCACCAGCGGCAGTCCGTGGGCTGCCCACTGCACCAGAAACGCCTGCGCCTGGGGCTCCCAGGCGCGCCGCAGCACGCCGCTCCAGCCTTCGGCGGTGAGATATACCAATCGGTGGCGGCGCAGACCGTGCATGGCGTGCCCCGCTTTCAGAGCGCGTCCAGCACGCGCTGCACCACGGCGGCCGACAGCAGGCGTCCGCCGCGCGCGGCGCCATCCTGCGCCCGCAGATCGATGGTCGGCGTGTTGTGCAGCGCCTCGCGCAGCGCCGCGGGCAGATCGCCTTGCCACAGCGCGCGCACGCCGCCCATGGCCACATAGTTCTGCACACCGGGTGCGAACACCGGGTTGGACAACGACAATGCGGCGAGTTTTTCTTCCGCCAGCTTGGTCACCCTTGCCATGGCCGGAATCCGCATCACGCGGATCTCCGCTTCCGGCAAGGCGTAGCAGGCGTCGGCAATCAGGCCCGAAGTGATGAAGCCGCCGGACAATGCCTGGTCGTAGACCAGGCCGATGATCCTGTGGCCCTGGCGCCGCGCAAGATCGATGGCCGCGCCCAGGTGGGCCATGGCGCGGTTGATGCCCAGCAGCTCGTCGCGGCGGCGCAGCTGCTGTCCCTGGGTGTCGATCAGCAACAGGATGGGACGACCGGGATGCTGGGCAACGGTGTCCAGCACCACCCGCGCCTGTGCCAGCGCGAGTTTCACGCCAATGGCGGCATGGTTCGTGGTGCCGATCACGGTGAGCGGCGCGCCTTCGAACATGACGTCGCCCTGCAGGAAATCGCCCTGGGCGCGCATGCCGTGATAGGGGCCGAAGAGTTGGGTGACAAGAGAGGTCCATTCCATGGGGTGCTCCTTTAAACGGCGCGCAGTGAGCGCACCGCGTCGACCGACAGTTCGGGAACCTGGGCGGCATCGACCACGCCGAGCGCCCGCCAAAGCAGTTCGGACTGGTCACCCGCGCTGTCGTCTTCTGGCAGCGCGTGCAGACGTCGGCTGAGCAAGGCGTGCTCGGCCTCCAGCGCTGCCAGGGTCAACGGCGCCGACTTCCCGAGGGCGGCGATCGCCGCGGCGCGAAACTCCGCGACATCGTCCTCGACCAGCGCATCGCAGTCGCCCGTGAGCCAGCGATGCTTGCCGCCCGTAGTGCGCCAGACCAGCGCGCGGTCGCGCGCGTCGAACTCCTCCACGCCATGCGAAGCCTCGATGACCTCAGGCCCAGACATCGCCAGCCGGCCGACATCGCTCATCACGATGTGATCGGCGCAGCGCGCAACGATGCCCATGCCGCCGAAGCATCCGTTGGCGCCGCCGATCAGCACGATCACCGCAATGCCCGCGGCGCGCACGTCCAGCAGCGCGCGCATCACTTCCGACACCGCGATCAGTCCCGCATTGGCTTCATGCAGCCGCACGCCGCCGGATTCGGCCAGCAGCAGCACGGCCTGCGGCCGCTCCCGCAGCGCGCGCTGGAGCAGACCCACGAGCTTGGCGCCGTGCACTTCGCCCACGCCGCCGCCCATGAACGCGCCTTCCTGCGCGGCGACAAAGACGCTGTGGCCGGCGAGCGTCGCGCGGCCAATGGCCACGCCATCGTCAAAGGCGCTGGGCACGCCCAGCTGCGCCAGATGCGGGCTGGTGACGCGCTCGCTGGGCGGCAGCCATTCGTGAAAGCTGCCCGCATCCAGTAGCAGCGCCAGGCGCTCGCGCGCCGAGCATTCGGCAAAGCTGATCATGCTTGACCTCCGTTGAGTTCGGCGACGGCCTGGTCCAGGCGCAGGCTGACCACGGCGGGCGTGGCGCCCATGTCGTTGATGGCGATACGCACGCCCGCCAAGGGATGGCGCGCGTGGAAGTCGGTCATCACGGCCTGCCAGATCGGCTGGAAGCCACGCGCCGACGTCTCTATGCGCACCGCGCAGCCGTTGCCCGCCACCGCCTCAAGCAGCACTTCAAGATTGCCCGAGCCGACGACGCCGACCAGCACCGGCGCAAACGGACCCGCCGGCCGTCCGCCAGAGAAGGAAAAGTCCAGGGCCTCAAGCCCTGCGGGAATGTCGCTCATGTCGCTCTCCTACCAGTTTCTGAATCGCTTGGGCGGCTGATACAGCCCCCCGGAAGCACGCACCAGCTCGCGCATGCTGCGCGCCGCCAGCAGATTGCGCGTGGCCTGGCGCGGGTCTATGCCCAGGTCCTGCGGGCGGCGGATTACACCGCGGTCGCGAAGGTTTTCAACGGCGCGCTTGTCGCGGCCCAGCCCTATGGCGGTGTAGCCGGCGACGCCGCGTATGGCCTGCTCGCGCTCTTCGTCGCTGCGGCACAGCAGCAGATTGGCGATGCCTTCCTCGGTCAGGATGTGCGATACGTCGTCGCCGTAGATCATGATCGGCGGCAGATCCATGCCCGCCTGCTCCTGCAGCGTCCAGGCATCGAGCCGGTCGACAAACGCCGGCTGCATGTGCTCGCGAAAGGTTTCGACCATCTGCACCACCAGCTTCTGGCCGCGCGGCGTGCCCGCCGCGCCACTGCGGCCGGCACGCGCTTCGCGTCCGGCCTTGAGCCACGCGGGGCTGGAA
>JBBKVU010000398.1:0-3259 GCA_037968595.1 Comamonas sp. | reverse complement strand
AAATTCCGCGCCGCCTTGAGGCAGGCGGCGCGGAATTTCTCGGGGTTGCGCACCGTCTCCACATACAGCGCGATGACCTTGGTTGCCGGGTCGTCGGCCAGGTGGTCGATGAAGTCGGCGAGTTCCAGATCGACTTCATTGCTGGTGGAGATCAGCTTGGACAGGCCTATGCCGCGCGCCGCGGCGCGCGACAGCAGCGAGCCCAGGATGCCGCCGCTTTGCGACACCACGCCTATGCTGCCCACGGGAAACTCGTCCATTTCCAGCGCGCCCGAGGGCGACAGCACGATGCGGTCGGTGAGATTCACCAGGCCAATGGTGTTGGGGCCCAGCAGGCGCATGCTGCCCGCGGCCTCGATCAGCTGCTGCTGGCGGCGCGCGCCGTCTTCGCCGGTCTCGGTATAGCCGCTGGCCAGCACGATGGCGGCGGCGCAGCCGCGCGCTGCCAGCTCCTTGACCGCCTGGTGGGCGCGCTCGGCGCCCAGCAGTACCACGGCCACATCGGGCACTTCGGGCAGTGAGGCGATGTCGGCGTAGCAGGGCAGGCCGTCGATCTCCGCGACCTTGGGGTTCACGGGCAGGATGCGGCCGGCGAAGCCGTGCTTGCGCAGATAGGCCACGGGCCGGCCCGCGGTCTTGCGCGGATCGGCCGAGGCGCCGATGACGGCGACGCTGCGCGGCGACAGCAGCTTGGCGATGGCGTGGTTCATGGCATCACTCCTTGGCGGCGGTCTTGGCGAGAAAGGCCTCGACCGACGCGCGGTGCTCGCTGCTGGTGTAGCAGATGCCCTGGGCCTGGCTGCCCTGGGCAAAGACGTCGTGCGACGACAGCTCGAAGCTCTGGTTGAGAATCGTCTTGGTCAGCGCCAGCGCCGTCGCCGATGCGGCCGAAAGCTCCCGCGCCCAGGCCTGGGCGTCGGCCAGCAGCGTCTCGGCGCCGGCCCTGCGGTCGACAATGCCTAGCGCCAGCGCCTCGTCCAGCTTGACCTGGCGGCCCGTGAAGATCAGCTCCTTGGCCTTGGCCAGGCCGACGCGGCGCGGCAGGAAGTACATGCCGCCGCCGTCGGGAATGATGCCGCGCAGCACATAGCTCCAGGCAAAGCTGGCCCATTCGCTGGCGATGACGAAGTCGCAGGCCAGGGCGGTGTCCGCGCCCAGGCCCGAGGCCGCGCCGTTGACGGCGGCAATCACCGGCTTGGGCATGGTGTGCAGCAGGGCCTGCACATGGTGCACGCGCTGCTGGCGCTGCCAGCCGTTGAAGCCGACTTCGCCCGCGGGGGCGTTCATGCGCTTTTGCATGCCGGCAATGTCGCCGCCCGCGCAAAAGCCCTTGCCGGCTCCGGTGAGCACCAGGGCCTTGATGGCCTTGTCGGCCGCGACGCGCTCGAGCGCGTCAATGAACTCGCTGCGCATGTCGTCGCTCATGGCGTTGCGCTTGTCGGGCCGGTTCAGCGTGATGGTGGCCACCGCGTCGGTGACCTGCAGTTGGATCAGGGAGTAGTTCATGGTGTTTTCCAGGGGCGACGGCCGCAGCCGCCATCAGTCGGGCTTGATGTTGTTGTCCTTGACGATCTGCGCCCAGCGCTTTTCCTCGGCCTGCACATAGGCGTCGAGTTCCGCGGGCGGGCCGGCGTTGATCACCAGGCCTTCGTGTTCGAGCTTGCGCACGAAGTCGGGCGCGCGCGCGGCCTTGCGCGCCGCGGCGTTGAGCCGGTCGATGACGGCGGCGGGCGTGCCCGCGGGCACGTACAGCCCATACCAGCTCTCGACGCGGTAGCCCGGAACGCTGGCGGCAATCGCCGGCACGCCCTTGAACGCCGCCGAAGGCTCGAGCGTGGTCACGCCCAGCGCGCGCAGCTTGCTGGGCGCGCCGTCATTGCCGATGAAGGTCGAGACCGCGGCGGCGGTGGCAAACATCATGTCGACCTGTCCGCCCATGAGATCGGTCAGCGCCGGGCCCGCGCCGCGGTAGGGCACATGGGTCAGCTTGACCTTGGCCAGGTTGGCAAACAGCTCGCCGGCCAGGTGCGCCGATGTGCCCGCGCCCTGCGAGGCATAGGTCAGCTTGTCGGGCTGGGCCCGGGCCGCGGCCAGCACGTCGGCCACGCTCTTGTACGGGCTCTCGCTGCGCACCACCAGCACGTTGGGGCCGCGCCCAATCAGCACCACGGGCGCGAAGGCCTTGTTGCTGCCATAGGGCAGCTTGGGCTGCAGCGCGGGGTTGGTCGCATGCGCAAACGAAGCCACGACCAGCGAGTAGCCGTCGGGCGCGCTCTTGGCGATGTTGTCGGTGCCAATCATGGTGCCGGCGCCGGGCTTGTTCTCGACGATGACCGGCTGGCCCAGGTCCTTGCCCATCTCCGCGCCCAGGGTGCGCGCGATCAGGTCGGTGCCGCCGCCGGGCGCGAACGGCACGACCATGCGTACCGGCTTTTCGGGAAAGGCGGCAAAGGCACTCGCGGCGCCCGCGAAGGCTGCAATAAATGCCATGGATCTCGCGCCGCGGCGAGCAAAGGAATGAAGCATGTCTGTCTCCTGGTTTTCTTGCGGTGCTGGACCGTATCTGTTGTGCCACGCCTGCATCCATTGCCGATGCCGGTCTGCGCCAGCTTAGGGGAAGCTGCCTGGTTTGTGACCCCGTCGGTTCCAACAGGTGGAATTGCTGGTGCCGCCTGCGTGCGAGAATGGCCGCTTGTTTTCCCGCCAAGGACGCTCATGGACCCGGCCCGCTCAGAAATCCTGCATGACAAGCCCGGACAGTCGCCCGCGAACCGCTCGCTGGAGCGCGGCATAGAGATACTGCGCGCCTTCCGGCCGGGCTCCGAGCTGCTGGGCAATGGCGATCTGGTCGAGCGCACCGGGCTGTCCAAGGCCACGGTGAGCCGGCTGACGCAGACGCTGGTGGGCGCGGGCATGCTGCAGGTCGATCAGCAAAGCCGCGCCTATCGCCTGGCGCCCGCGGTGCTGAGCCTGGCGCATGCGATGCGCACCGGCTCGAGCGTGTTGTCTGTGGCCGCGCCGCGGATGCGCGCGCTGGCCGAAGGCCGCAGGATCAATGTGGGCCTGGCCTGCCCCGACCGCGATGAAATGGTCTATCTGGAGTCGATACGCTACAGCCGGCGCATCGTGCTGCGGCATGTGGTCTCGGGCCAGCGCGTGCCCATGGAGCTGACGTCCCTGGGGCGCGCCTATCTCGCGGTCGCGCCCCAAGCCCGGCGCATGGCGCTGCTGGCGCGCTTTGCGCAGCGGCGACCGGCGC
>JBBKVU010000397.1:0-6481 GCA_037968595.1 Comamonas sp. | reverse complement strand
CGCCCTGGCGCGTGCGCTGTCCGACGGCAGTCTGCTGGTCGCCACCTGGCAGACCCTGGCGGCCACTTTGGGCGGCCTGCTGATCGGCGCTGCGCTGGGACTGGTCGCCGGTTGCGGTTTCGGCCTGTCGCGCCGTGCCGCCGCGCGCGCCTCGTTGCTGGTCGAGTTGCTGCGGCCGCTGCCTTCGGTGGCGCTGATACCTGTGGCCATGATGGTGTTTGGCTTCGGCTACCAGTTGGAGCTGTTCGTGGTCGCCTTCGCGGTGTTCTTTCCGATGCTGGTGCTGTCGCAGATGGCGGTACGCGGCGTGCCGGATCGGCTGCTGGAGGTGAGCCGGGTGCTCGGTCTTTCGGTCTCGGCGCGGATTTTCAAGATTGTGCTGCCCGCCACGCTGCCCCGCTTGTTCGTGGCCCTGCGTCTGTGCGTGGGCATCGCCCTGGTGGTGGCGGTCACCACGGAGATCGCCAGCAACCCGCAGGGGCTGGGCTATGCGCTGCTGTCGGCGCAGCAGAGCCTGGCGCCGGACCTGATGCTGGCGGTGCTGCTGTGGCTGGGGCTGCTGGGCTGGTCGATCAACACCGGCCTGGTGAGGCTGGAAAAACATTGGTTCCGTCACCAGCGCTTGGAAGGAGCCACTGCATGAAACCGGATTCCCGTGAAATCCCCGCCGCCCTTGGCGTGGTGCTGATCTTCCTCGCGGCCTGGGGCGTGGTGGCACATTTCAAATGGGTCTCGGCGGTGTTCCTGCCCGGCCCGCTGGCCACCTGGGACGCGCTGCGGACTGGCCTGGTGGACGGCGACCTGTCAATGCTGCTGCTGCGCACCGTCGAGCGCATGGCCTACGGCTGGGCACTCGCCTCGGCCTGCGGTGTGGCGCTGGGTGCGCTCATCGGTAGCTCGCGCCGCATGCGTGCCTGGCTGCAGCCGACGCTGGAGTTCGTGCGGCCGCTGCCCGCTTCGGCCGTGCTGCCGCTGGCCATCGCGCTGATGGGGCTTTCGCCGTCCATGGTGTTGATGGTGATCGCCTTTGGCGCGGTGTGGCCGGTGCTGCTGGCCACGGTTCACGGCTTCGCATCGCTGGAGCCACGCCTGGTCGAGGTGGGACGGGTGCTGCGGCTGTCGCGGCCAGCCTTCATCTGGAAGGTGGGCCTGCCCAACGCCATGGCCGATGTGCTGGCAGGCATGCGGCTGTCGCTCACCGTGGCCCTGATCCTGGCCATCGTCGGTGAGATGCTGGCCTCGCAGGACGGTCTTGGCACCGCCATCGTACTGGCTGCGCGCAGCTTTCGTTCGGCCGAGCTGTTCGCCGGCGTGGCCCTGCTGGGGCTGGTCGGGCTGGTCAGCAACGCGCTGCTGACGCTGCTCGAGAAGCGCTGGCTGCGCTGGCGCCAGCCCTGAGAGTGACGCCAGCGCCTTCAGCGCCCATGCTGCGGCCATGCAGCGGCACCCACGCGGCGTACGCGGACGGCCGCGAGCCGAAGCTTGCATCTGGCGTGGCATTTGCCGACGGCATTGGGGCGTCTGTTGAAGGGATAACGTGGATGGAAACGGCGGCGGGCAGCAGATATGGTTACGTACACTCAATCTAATTGAGTGTACGTAATGATTGCGCGCCCGGGAGCCGGTGTGGAAAGTATGGAAGGCGTGACAGTCTGGACGGTCCGGTGGACCAGAACATTCGCATAGCAGCAAAGGAGCATCATGGCGGGAAACAAAGGCGTGGTTTATGTGGGGCCGGGCAATGTGGAGGTGCGGGAGATCGCGCTGCCCGACCTGGTCGATCCCCGCGGTCGCAAGATCGAGCACGGGGTGATTCTCAAGGTGGTTTCGACCAATATCTGCGGCTCGGACCAGCACATGGTGCGCGGCCGTACCACGGCGCCGCAAGGCCTGGTGCTGGGCCATGAGATCACCGGCGAAGTCATCGAGCTCGGGCGCGATGTCGAGACCCTCAAGAAAGGCGATCTGGTCTCGGTGCCGTTCAACGTTGCCTGCGGCCGCTGCCAGACCTGCAAGGAGCAAAACACCGGTGTATGCCTGAGCGTGAATCCGTCGCGCGCCGGCGGCGCCTACGGCTATGTCGACATGGGCGGCTGGGTCGGCGGGCAATCCGAGTACGTCATGGTGCCGTACGCGGATTTCAACCTGCTCAAATTCCCCGACCGCGACCAGGCCTTGACCAAGATGCGCGACCTGACCTGCTTGACCGACATCCTTCCCACGGGCTACCACGGCGCGGTCACCGCCGGTGTCGTTCCCGGGAGCACCGTCTATGTGGCGGGCGCGGGACCGGTAGGCATGGCAGCTGCCGCTTCGGCGCGGCTGCTGGGAGCGGCGGTGGTGATTGTCGGCGACGTCAATCCCCTGCGCCTGGCGCACGCGCGCAAGGTGGGCTTCGAAACGGTGGACGTGTCGCTGGATGCAACGCTGGGCGAGCAGATCGCGCTGATCCTTGGCACCCCGGAAGTGGACTGCGCCATCGACGCCGTGGGCTTCGAGGCGCGTGGCCATGGCCATGCGGGGGCCCAGCATGAGGCGCCGGCGACCGTGCTCAATTCCTTGATGGAAGTGACCCGCGCCGCCGGAAAGATCGGCATTCCCGGACTCTATGTCACGGATGACCCGGGCGCCAAGGACGCCGCGGCGCAGAAGGGCGCGCTCAGCATACGCTTTGGCCTGGGCTGGGCGAAATCCCATAGTTTCTTCACCGGTCAGACGCCGGTCATGAAATACAACCGCGCGTTGATGCAGGCCATTTTGTGGAACCGCATCAACATTGCGGAAGTCGTCGGTGTCGAGCTGATCGCCCTGGAAGACGCGCCGCGCGGCTATGCCGAATTCGATGCCGGCGCGCCGCGCAAGTTCGTCATCGATCCCCACGGCATGCTGGGCACGGCACGCGCCTGATCGCGCCCGCGCTGGCCTATGGGTCGCAGAGCCAACCGTCCTCCCCCCGTCCGCGGGGGGCAGGGCGGCGCAGGCACCGCGCTCAGTCGGGCCGCAGCGGCGCGCGGCTCTGGTCGTTGTTGATGCGCACGAATTTCTGCAGCAGCCGCATGAATTCCTGCTGTTCGTCGGCATCCAGGTTCGAGAGCATGTTGGTGCTCAACTGGTGAACGCCGGTCACGAAGCGCGACAACATCTGCGTGCCTGCAGGAGTCAAGGCGAGCTTGCGCTGCCGCCGGGGCAGGATCTCGCGCACTATCCAGCCCTTGGCTTCGAGCCGGCGCGCGATGTCGGCAGCCGTCGAATTGTCCAGCCCGACTTTGAGCGCGAGAGTGACCTGGTCTATGCCCGGTGTCTCCTGCAGCATGCGCAAGATGGCGTACTGCACCGGCGTCACATCGCGTCCCAGCTCCTCGTGGAACATGGACACCGCGATCTGGTGCGCGCGGCGTATCAAGTGGCCGGGCTGTTCGTAAAGATCAAGCGACAGGTCGGAAGGGTTCTTTTTCATTGAGCAGATGGTGCCGAAAGTATGGCCGCGAGTGTACGGTGCGCGGCAAGCAAGCGCGCGGGATGTGTGGTTTGCAAAGGCTTGCCGGCCTGTGTCAATAGGGAAATCCGCAGCCTTTGAGCGCTTCAAATATGCGCTTTGGTTAAGTACACTGAATCATATTCAGCATACTGAATGATCCATCTGAAAAATACAAGGAGCTTCACGATGTTTCCCAAGAATGCCTGGTACGTGGCGTGCATGTCCGACGAAGTCGGCGCCAAGCCGCTGGGGCGCAAGATCTGCAACGAGCCCATGGTGATCTACCGCAATGCCGCGGGCGCGGCGGTGGCGCTGGAGGATTTCTGCCCGCACCGCGGCGCGCCGCTGTCGCTGGGCACGGTGGTCGACGGCAAGCTGGTCTGCGGCTACCACGGCCTGGAGATGGGCTGCGACGGCAAGACCGTGGCCATGCCGGGCCAGCGCGTGCGCGGCTTTCCGTCGGTGCGCGCGTTTGCCGCGATCGAGCGCTATGGCTTCATCTGGGTCTGGCCGGGCACGGGCGTGCCCACGCCGCTGCACCATCTGGAATGGGCCGAAAGCCCGGACTGGGCCTATGGCGGCGGCCGCTACCACATCCATTGCGACTACCGGCTGATGGTCGACAACCTGATGGATCTGACGCACGAGACCTATGTGCACGCCAGCAGCATAGGCCAAAAGGAAATCGACGAGGCGCCGGTCAACACCAAGGTCGTGGGCGACGAAGTCGTCACCAGCCGCTTTATGGAAAAGATCCATGCGCCGCCGTTCTGGCGCATGGCCTTGCGCGGCAACGGCCTGCCCGACGACCAACTGGTCGATCGCTGGCAGATCTGCCGCTTCACGCCGCCCAGCCACGTGATGATCGAAGTCGGCGTGGCGCTCGAAGGCAAGGGCGGCTATGACGCGCTGCCCGAACACAAGGTCTCGAGCATCGTGGTCGACTTCATCACGCCCGAGACCGACACTTCGCACCACTACTTCTGGGGCATGGCGCGCAACTTCAAGCCGCAGGACCGGGCGCTGACCGACACCATCCGCGAAGGCCAGGGCAAGATCTTCTCGGAAGACATGGAGATGCTCGAACGCCAGCAGCAGAACCTGTTGACCTACCCCGAGCGCAAGCTGCTGATGCTCAACATCGACTCCGGCGGCGTGCAGTCGCGCCGCGTCATCGACCGCTGGCTGCAGGCGGAGCGCAATGCGCAGGGCGCCCCGGCCGCGATCGCGCCTTCGGGAGCCGTCGCATGAGCGCTGAACTGCTCACCGCGCGCGTGGCGCGCAAGACCATGGAAACCGAAGCCATCTGCCGGCTCGAGCTGGTGGCCGACGGCGCGCAGCCGCTGCCGGCCTTCAGCGCGGGCGCGCATATCGATGTGCACGCACCCGGCGGCTTTGTGCGCCAGTACTCGCTGAGCAACCATCCTGCAGAAACCGGCAGGTATGTGATTGGCGTGCTGCGCGAGAGTGCATCGCGCGGGGGCTCGCTGGCCATACACGACGCCGTGGCCGAAGGCGACCGGCTGCAGATCAGCGCGCCGCGAAACCACTTCGAACTCGCGCAGGCCGCGCAGCAGCATCTGCTGTTCGCGGGCGGCATAGGCATCACTCCCATCCTGAGCATGGCCCGGCACCTGGCCGACTGCGGCCAGGACTTCAAGCTGCATTACTGCACGCGTTCGCGCGCACATACCGCGTTTGCCGATGTGCTGGCCGCGCCCGAACTCGCGGCCCATGTCGCCCATTATTTCGCCGACGGCGGCGAAGCGCAGGCGCTGGATCCGGTGGCGGCCTTCGGCCCGGTGCGCGAAGGCGTGCACATCTATACCTGCGGGCCCAAGGGCTTCATGGACTGGGTGCTGGACAGCGCACGCCAGGCGGGCTGGCCCGAATCTCAACTGCATTGGGAGTTCTTCGCGGGCGAGGCGGTCGATCTGTCGGACGCGGGAAGCTTCGCCGTGAAGATCGCGAGCACCGGCCAGGTGATACCCATCACCCAGGAGCAGACCGTGACCCAGGCGCTGGCACTGTGCGGCATCGAGATCCAGACTTCCTGCGAGCAAGGCGTGTGCGGCACCTGCCTGACCAGGGTGCTGGAGGGCGTTCCCGAACACAAGGACATGTACCTGACGGAAGAAGAGCAGGCCGCGAACGACCAGTTCACGCCCTGCTGCTCGCGTTCGCGCTCGCCCCTGCTGGTGCTGGATCTGTAATGGCCGCGCAGCACACCATGCGCCAAGGCGAGGGCAGCGCCCGGGCTTTCGATACCTCGTCGGCCGCGCTCGTGGCCGCACGCTTCATGCTTGCCAGCGTCACTTCTTTGCGGCCAGCGATGCAGGCCCCGCCAGCCTTGGCGTCGGTCAACGTGCCTGGCGACGACGGTGCCTGCTCTCCCGGATGGTTGCCGCACTTTCGTGGTCTGCGCGCCATGGTGGCGGTGGCCGAGCAGGGCAGCGGGCCGCAGGCGGGCCACAAGCTGGGCCGCAGCCAGCCCACGGTGCACCGCAACCTGGCCGAGCTGGAACACCTGGCCGGCGTGGTGTTGTTCAATCGCACGGCGTTCGGCACCCGGCTGACCGAGGCCGGCGAGACCCTGCTGTGCGGCGTCAAGCGCGCCCTGGCCTCGCTGGCTGTGGCGCACGAGGAACTTTCGGCGTTCGATGGCCGCCTCACGGCCCAGGTGCGCATTGGTGCCTTGCCATTGTCCATAGGCGTTCTGGTTCCCCAGGCCGTCGACCGCCTGCTTGGCGCATTTCCGCATCTTCATGTGACCATTGTCGACGGCACCTATGACGCGCTGGTGCAGCAGCTGCGCCGCGCCGAGATCGACCTGATCGTCGGTGCGCTGCGCCCGCTGGGCGCACCGCGCGACCTGGTGCAGGAGCCGCTGTTCCAGGATAGGCTGATGCTGGTCGCGCGCGCGGGCCATCCTTGTCTGGCCCAGCCGCCGCTGTGCCTTGCCGAGCTCGTGGACCAGGCCTGGATCGTGCCGCTGCCGCAGAC
>JBBKVU010000396.1:0-3776 GCA_037968595.1 Comamonas sp. | reverse complement strand
GCCGGTCACCGCGGTCGCGCTGAGGTGGGAATCGTGGTGCCTCATGTGCCCGCCTGGCGCGCGCATGCAGCGCGCGGGCCTTGCCGGTTTGCGCCGAGCGATAGGCCACCAAACGCGGCATATACCACATACAATTGATTCGCGTATTGAGTCAGAAAATCATCACCCTCATTCAACTGGTTATACCCATGAACATCGAGACTGAACACCGCGGCGACATTCTCATCCTGCGCCCCCTGGGGCGCCTGGACAGCAGCAATTCCCCCGAGCTTGAACAGCTGCTGTCCGAGCAGCTCGACGCGGGCTGCCAGCGGCTGGTGCTCGACTTCTCGGGTCTGAGCTACATCAGCTCCGCGGGCCTGCGCGTGGTACTGCTGGCCGGCAAGAAACTGCGTGCGAGCAAGGGCAAGATCGTGCTGACCTCGCTGCAGGACATGGTGCGCGATGTCTTCGACATGAGCGGCTTTCTCACGCTGTTTGCCGTGGCCGACTCGCTCGAGGAAGGCGTGACCAAGGTCTGAGACGGCAGCGCTGGCAGCAGGGGCGGTCTTCACAGGTCAACCCTTGCCAGCGGCTGAATGTTGATTTCCTGCGTGAGCTCCTGGTAGGAAAGCACGGGCAGCTCGTACAGGTCCTGCTCGATCATCTTGCGCATGTAGCGGCGGATGTCCATGGAGGTCAGCAGCACCGGCCGCTGCTGGCTCGCACCGATGTCGCCGACGGTCTTCTTGATGCCCTCCACCAGCGCCTTGCTCACCGCCGGATCAAGCGCGAGATAGCTGCCCGCCGATGTCTGGCGGATCGCGCCGCGCACCGTGTCCTCGACCGACGGCGCCAGCAGATAGGCCGGCAGCACGTTGTTGCCGCTCGAGTACTTGTTGCTGATATGGCGCTTGAGCGTGGAGCGCACGTACTCGGTCAGCAGCACCGAATCCTTCTCCTTTTGTCCCCACTCGATCAGCGACTCGAGAATGGCGCGCAGATTGCGCACCGAGATGTCTTCCGACACCAGACGCTGCAGGATTTCGGCGATCTTCTGTATCGGCAGCACGCGGGTCGATTCCTTGACCAGATCGGGAAAGCGCCCCTCCATCGCACTGAGCAGAAAGCGTGTCTCCTGGATGCCGATGAAGTCGGCCGAATACTTCTTGAGCACGAAGGCCAGATGGTAGGTCAGCACCTTGCTGGCATCCATGTAGCTGATGCTGGCGCGCGCCAGCGTCTCGCGCAGCGCATCGCTGACCCACAGCGTGGGAATGTGCGGCAGGAACGCGCGATCGGCCTCGTAACTGATCTGCAGCGCATTGAGGTTGGCCTCGGTTTCCCGCACCAGCAGATAGCCGGGGCGCAGCCGCCCCTGCGACACCGGCACTTCCGACAGCAGCAGGCTGTAGCTTTCGGCCGGCAGCGCCTCGTTGAAGCGCAGCTCAATGCCCGGAAACGGCACGCCGAGATCGAAATACAGCGCGCGCCGGATCTTGAGCAGTTCCTCGTTGAGCACTTCGGCATCGAAGCTGCTTTTCAGCGCGGCAGCCACATCCATCAGCAGCGGCACCGTGGGCGCGAACTCATCGCTGCCGTCGTTCCTGGGCTTGGGCTGCTTGTCCCCCGCGGCCTGCATGGCCGGCATTTCGGTGACCTCGCCGGTCTTTGCATCGACCACGCGGCGCATGCCGCGCATGAGCGTGAAGCCTATGCCGCCTATCACCAGCGCCAGCACCAGGAACACCGTCAGCGGCATGCCCGGAATCAGCCCCATGGCCAGCGCCACGCCGGCCGCGATCAGCAGCGCGCGCGGCTGGGCCAGCACCTGCGCGCCTATGTCCTTGCCGACGTTGGACGGACCGTCGCCGGTCTGCACGCGCGTGACTATCATGCCCGCGCAGATGGCGATGAACAGCGCCGGAATCTGCGCGATCAGGCCGTCGCCAATGGTCAGCACCGAGTAGGTCTTGGCGGCATCGGCGGCCGTCATGCCGCGCTGCATGGTGCCTATGACGATGCCGCCGAGCAGGTTGACGGCGACGATGATCAGGCCCGCAATCGCATCGCCCTTGACGAACTTCATGGCGCCATCCATGGCGCCGTAGAGCTGGCTTTCCTTCTCGACGATGCCGCGCCGGCGCTTGGCCTCTTCCATGTCGATGGTGCCGGCGCGCATGTCGCCGTCAATCGACATCTGCTTGCCAGGCATGGCGTCCAGCGAGAAACGCGCCGCCACTTCGGCCACGCGCTCTGCGCCCTTGGTGATCACCACGAACTGCACGATGGTCAGGATAAGAAACACCACCAGGCCGACGACCAGGTTGCCACCGACGACGAAGTTGCCGAAGGTGTCGATGATGTGGCCCGCGTCGCCCTGCAGCAGGATCAGCCGCGTGGTGGCAATTGAAATGCCCAGGCGAAACAGCGTGGTCACCAGCAGCACCGAGGGAAACGACGAGAAGGCCAGCGGCGAAGGCAGGTACATCGCGACCATCAGCAGGATTGCCGAGATCGTCATGTTGATGCCGATCAGCGCATCGACGAGCCAGGTCGGCAGGGGCAGGATCATCATGAAGATGACCGCCACCAGGAAGAACGCGAGGATCAGGTCATTGCGGCTGGTGGCCAGCTGGACCACACGCTGCAAACGGGCAAAGGCAACAGACTGCGACATGGGTGTAGGTCCGAAAATCAGGCCGTGGACCGGGGCGTCAGAGGCGACGCGGGCGCAGGCAGCAGCGCCACATGGGCGCGCATCGCACCCGCGGCTTCGGCCTGGCGCTCGAGCGCATGCAGGGCCTGCGCCCTCACCAGATGGAACTCGGCGCTCATCGCGCCCAGGATCGCCAGCCGCTCCAGCGTCTGCAAGGCCTTGCCGGGCTTGGCCGAGCGCACCTGGGCCAGCGCCAATGTCAACAGCGCACGCGGGTCGTCGGGCTGCAGCAGATCGCGCGCGCTCAGCAGCACCGCCGCCTTGTCGGGCAGGCCGTGCTGCAGATAGATGAACGCCAGCAGGTCCATGAATTCCAGGCCCTGAACGGCCGGCGCGGATTCGGGTGCGTCCACAGCCATCATCAGCCCTGGTAAAGCGCCGAGCGGTACATCTGCACCAGCTCCCGCAAGTTGGATTCTTCACTCAGCAGCCGCACCGCTCGGCTCAGTACCCGCGACTGGTCCGTCGCCTCCGGGCCGCCCTGCGCCGCGTCGCGCAGCTGCGTGAGCGCACCGCCCAGGGCCTCGCTGAAACGCCCCGGCATCAGCAGATCGCGGTGCTGCAGCTTCGGGCGCAGGGCCTGGTCCAGGCGGTTGTCCATCGAGGGCGTCTGCAGCAGCAGATCGAGCCGGGCCCGCGTGCCTATGTCGGGCGGCGGTGCCTCGCCGCGCTCGGGCATGGTCGATGCCGCTTCCTCGCGGGCATAGGTGATGGTGTCTATGCCGCGATCGAAAATCAGGTTGTTGAGGCGAATGTCTGACATGGGCATGTCCTTTGGGTAGCGCGATGGCGGCGTGTGCGCGGAGGCATAGGGGACTCCATGCTCTGCATGGGTAACCAGGTTGGCGCGCAGGTTCCCGGACGCGGGCTCAGTGGTTCTGCCTGACCTGCGCCAGCCACGACTGCAGATAGGTTCCCAGGCGATGGACTTCGCGCGCGCTCAAACGATCCAGCGGCAGGCGCGTGCCCGCCACCAGCCATTCGCCCCGGGGCGTGGTGCGCACGCCCACCTGCACCGGGTCAGCGGCAGTCTCGGCGCGCCAACCTGGTTACCCATGCAGAGCATGGAGTCCCCTAT
>JBBKVU010000395.1:0-3013 GCA_037968595.1 Comamonas sp. | reverse complement strand
GCGCACCATTCCCCTGCCCGGGGCCAGGCGGGCTCCGGGGTCGCTGACGCCGGGCGTGCCGGCGTCGCTGACGTAGGCCATGCGCTGACCCTGCTGCAGGCGTGCAATCACCTGTTGCGCGGCCTCGGCTTCGTTATGCTGGTGCAGGGCCAGCAGCTGGCTGCCGGGGCGCTCCAGGCCATAGGAGCGCAGCAGGCCCTGGGTATGGCGCGTGTCCTCGCAGGCAACGCTGTCGACGATCTGCAGCACGTGCAGCGCGCGCAGGCTGATGTCGGCGAGGTTGCCGATGGGGGTGGCGACCACATACAGGGCGCCTTGCGGGTAATGTTGCGCCGAGGCTGCGTCGTGGGCAGCGCTCAGCGCAGAGGCGAAAGAGGCACTCAATGGGTTTCCTTAAAAATCCGGGCGCAGCGGGCGCGGCGCCGGCCACCACCCGGCAACTGGGCCAGGCCGGTGAAGACCAGGCGCTGCACTGTCTGCAGGCCGCCGGCCTGCGTCTGGTGGAGCGCAATTATCGGACGCCCGGGCGCGGCGGTGGCGAGATTGACCTCATCATGCGCGATGCCGAAGGCACGCTGGTGTTTGTCGAGGTGCGCCGCCGCCGCCGCGCGGGCTATGGCGGCGCGGGCGCGAGCATAGGCGCCGCCAAGCAGGCCCGTATTGTGTGTGCGGCGCGGCATTATCTGCAACGCTGGTCGTCACCGCCGCCGTGCCGCTTCGACGTGGTGCTGCTGGACGCGGGCAGCGTGCAATGGCTGCGCGCGGCATTCGACGGAAACGAGCGGTAACCGTGGGATGGCGAAAGGTTTGTGGCCTCGCAGGTATCATCGGGCCTCCATGCTAGAGCAACGTATCCAACAGCATTTCATCGACAGTGCCGACCTGAAGTATCAGGCCGCGCAGGCGTTGAGTCTTCCCATCGCTTCCGCCGTGCAGGCCATGCTGGCCTGCGTCACCAGTGGCGGCAAGGTCCTGGCCTGCGGCAGCGGCCCTTCCGTCACCGACGCGCAGATGTTCGCATCGCTGTGCGTGACGGGGTTCGAGCGCGACCGTCCCGAGCTCGCGGCCCTGGCCCTGGGCGCGCAAGGAGGGCTGCTGGGCAGCCTGCCGATGTCGGGCGGTGGCGGCAATGCGCAGCATTATCTGGCGCGCCAGGTGCGGGCGCTGGGCCAGGCCGGCGATCTGCTGCTGGTGCTGTCGGTGACCGGCAACGATCCCTGCGCGCTGGAAGCCGTCGAGGCCGCGCACGAGCGCGACATGATGGTGGTGGTGCTCAGCGGGCGCACCGGCGGCACCTTGGCAGCGCGCATGCGCGAGACCGATGTGCTGATCTGCGTGCCGCATGACCGTGCGGCGCGCGTGCGCGAAGTGCATGCCCTGGTGCTGCACTGCCTGTGCGACGGCGTGGATGCCCAGTTGTTAGGTGAACAGGAGATGCCTTTATGAAGTTCAAGATCCACCGTGCCGTTTGTTCCTCCCTGGCTGTTGTGCTGCTCGGCGGCGCATTGTCTGCCTGCGTTCCGCTGGTCGTGGGTGGCGGCATGGTCGCGGGCACGCTGGTCGCCGTGGACCGGCGCACGGCCGGCACCCAGGTCGAAGACGAAAGCATTGAAGTCAAGGCCGCAAGCCGCATTCGCGAGACCCTGGGCGAGAAGGCGCGCATCAATGTGACCAGCTACAACCGCCAGGTGCTGCTGACCGGCGAAGTGGGCAACGAGACCGACAAGCAGACGCTGGGCCGTCTGGTCGAGTCCGTCGACAACGTGCGCGCGGTGGTCAACGAGGCGGTGGTCGCGCCGTTCACCGCGACGCTGAGCCAGCGCTCGGCCGATACCTTCATCACCGGCAAGGTGCGGGCGAGCCTGATGGACGCCAAGGATATCCAGGCCTCGGCCATCAAGGTGACCACCGAGAACAAGGTGGTGTATCTGATGGGCATAGTCACACCGCGCGAAGCCAAGCGCGCGGCTGAAATTGCGCGCGGCGTCAATGACGTGACCAAGGTGGTGCGGGTGTTCGAAGTGGTTTCGGAAGAGGATCTGGCGCGCTACGAGACCAAGCAGGCGCCGGTCACCACCGATGCTTCGCCCACGGTCGCGCCCTGATTCTGGGCACTGCAGACAACAGCCGGCGATGCCGGCTGTTTTTGTTTCAGCCGGAGCGCGCCACGGACTTTGGCGTGCGGCCGAAGTGGCGCTCGAACGCGGCGCTGAAGCTCGACAGGTGGCGGTAGCCGACGCGGTCGGCCACGGTCGACACGCGCAGACCCGATTCCAGCAGCTCCCAGGCTTTTTTCATGCGAATCCCGGTGAGCATGCGGTGCGGGCTGGTGCCGAACAGTTCGCGAAAGCCCTGCTTGAGCTTGAATTCATTGCTGCCGGTCGCGCTGCACAGGTAGGCGATGCTCAGCGCCTGGTCGTATTGCTGCAGCAGGATGTCGCGCGCCTGCAGCAGGCGCTGCTGATCGAGGTCGCCGAGCCGGCGCGGCGTGGGGGCCGGCGCGAGCAGAACCCGTGACTGCTCGGACAGCAGGCTCAACGCGGCAATCTGCAGCGCGAGCAGGCCGCCGTCGCGGCCGTGCAGATGCACCAGCGCCTGGGCCAGCTGCCGGCTCGCGCCGCCCTGGGCGCCAAAGAACAGCTGGCGCGCACCTGGGCCGGCGCCTGTCGCGTCAAGCAGTTGTTCGAGGCCATAGCGCTGCAGCAGCGTTTCATGCGCAATCAGCCGCAGCTGGCGCACCCGGCGCTGGGCGGGAAAGCGGCGCAGGCCGCGCACGCTGGCAAAGGCGGTGACGGTGCTGTGGCCGGCGATGAATTCAAAGCACTGACCGTCGCTGGCCAGGGTGCTGGACGCGCCTTCGAGCGCCAGCGTGATGGTCAGCACACGGCATTCGCGCTCGATGGCGCTGGATTCCAGCAGATCGCGGCCGGGGCGGTAGTCGGCATAGGCCAGCGTCAGGCCGTCTTCAAGCCGGCAGACGTCGTTGCTGCACGGCCCGAGCGCAGCGGGCAGC
>JBBKVU010000394.1:0-9229 GCA_037968595.1 Comamonas sp. | reverse complement strand
CGTTCGATGTCGGCGCGCGAGACCGCGCCGGGGCGCAGCAGCACCGGCACGCCGCGCGTGCAGTCGACGATGGTGGATTCGATGCCGACCGCGCATTCGCCGCCGTCAAGCACCAGCAGGTCGTCGCCGAACTCGCTTTGCACATGGGCGGCGGTGGTCGGGCTGACGCGGCCGAAACGGTTGGCGCTGGGCGCGGCAACACCCCATACAGGTGGTTGCAATTGAGTACAGGCTTGCAACACGGAATGGGCCACCGGATGCGAAGGGCAGCGCAAACCCACGCTGTCCTGACCGCCGGTGGCGGCGGCAACCATGCCCGCGCGGCGCGGCAGTATCAGCGTCAGCGGGCCGGGCCAGAAGGCGTCGATCAGCTGCTGGGCGAACAGCGGCACTTCCTTGGCGAAGCGCGTGATGGCCGCGGCGTCTGCCACGTGCACGATCAGCGGATGGTTGCTGGGCCGGCCCTTGGCCGCAAAGATCGCGGCCACGGCCGCGTCGTTGTCGGCGTCGGCGGCCAGGCCGTAGACGGTCTCGGTCGGCAGGCCCAGCAGCGCACCGCGCTGCAGCGCCCGCGCTGCCTCGTCAATCGCCGTGGGCAGGTTCGCTGAAAGAATCATCGCGCGGCCTTGGCTCAGAAAGGCGCAATGCCCAGGATGGCAGCGGCCTGCAAGGCCACGGCGCGGGCGCGCTCGGGCGTGGCGGCGGTGATGTTCAGGTGTCCCATCTTGCGCGCCGGCTTGGCTTCGGCCTTGCCGTAGAGATGCAGGTGGGCGCCGGGCAGGGCCAGCACCTGGTCCCAGGCCGGCGTGCTGGCGGCGGTCGTGCCGTCCTTGAACCACAGGTCGCCAAGCAGGTTGAGCATCACGGCGGCGCTGTGCTGGCGCGGCTGCACCAACGGCAGACCGGTCATGCAGCGCACCTGCAGTTCGAACTGCGAGACGTCCAGCGCGTTCTGGCTGTAGTGGCCGCTGTTGTGTGGACGCGGAGCGATCTCGTTGACCACCAGGCTGCCATCTTCAAGCACGAAGAACTCTACGCACAGCACCCCCACATAATTCAGGCCCTGGGCCACCGACTGCGCCGCGGCCACGGCCTGCTGCGCCTGCGCAGCGGGCACATTGCCGGCGTGGACTTCGGTCACGGCCAGGATTCCGTCGCGGTGCAGATTGCGCTGCACCGGCAGATTGACGATCGTGCCGTCGCGTCCGCGCGCCACGATGACCGAGCATTCATGCGCCAGCGGCAGCATCTTTTCCAGCACGCAGGCCACACGGCCCATGTCGTCCCAGGCAGCGGCCAGCTCGGCCGCGGTGCGCACGCGCGCCTGGCCCTTGCCGTCGTAGCCCATGCGCGAAGTCTTGAGAATGCCGGGCAGCAGGTTCGCTCCCACGGCAGCCAGCTGCTCGGGCGTGGTGATTTCCGCATAGGGCGCGCAAGGCACGCCGCAGCGCACGAAATGGGCTTTCTCGGCCGCGCGGTCCTGGGCAATCGCCACGGCGTCGCCCGCGGGCGCCACCGGACGCGTCAGCGCCAGCGTCTGCAGTGCAGCCGCGGGCACATTCTCGAACTCCGTGGTCACTGCGGCGCTGAGCCGGGCCAGCTCGGCCAGGCCCTGGGGGTCTTCATAGCCCGAACGCACATGGTGGTGGCTCACCAGTCCGGCAGGGCTGGTCGGGTCGGCGTCGAGCACGGCCGTGAAATAGCCCATGGACTGCGCCGCATGCACGAACATCCGTCCGAGCTGGCCGCCGCCCAGCACACCCAGCGTGGCGCCGGGCAGAATGGTCGCATTCACCGCGCTCATGTCGCCACCGGCGGCAGGGTCATTGCGCGCGCCGCGGCCGTCTGCTCGGCGCGAAAAGCTTCGAGCTTGGTACGCAGGGCCGGGTCTTCATTGGCCAGCAGGGCCACGGCAAACAGCGCCGCATTGGCCGCACCCGCCTGGCCGATGGCAAAGGTCGCCACGGGAATGCCCTTGGGCATCTGCACGATGGAGTGCAGCGAGTCGACCCCTTGCAGGTGGCGGCTTGCGACCGGAACACCCAGCACGGGCACCGTGGTCTTGGCCGCGATCATGCCCGGCAGGTGGGCTGCGCCGCCCGCACCGGCAATGATGGCTTTGAGGCCTCGGCCTGCAGCCGCTTCGGCGTAGGCGAACATATCATCTGGCATGCGGTGCGCCGAGACGACCTGCGCTTCATGGGCGATGCCAAATTGCTGGAGAATCTGCACTGCGTGTTGCATGGTGTCCCAGTCGCTGCTGGAGCCCATGACCACGCCGATTTGAATGGGTTTCATGTCAAGCGGGGCGGCTGTGCAGCCGCCATCCAAAGTGGAACCCGTGATTTTACTTTTCCCTTATCCACCGGCCCGTTAAAGGGCTTCGCGCCATGATCGATGTCACTATAGAAAATTTTGAAGCCGAGGTGGTTGCCGCCTCCATGGAAGTGCCCGTGCTGGTGGACTTCTGGGCCCCCTGGTGCGGTCCCTGCAAGACCCTGGGCCCGCTGCTGGACCAGCTCGAGGTCGACTACGCCGGCCGTTTCAAGCTGGTCAAGATCGATTCCGACCAGGAGCAGCAGCTTGCCGGAATGTTCGGCATCCGCTCTGTGCCCACCTGCGTGCTGATGATGGGCGGCCGTCCCGTGGACGGCTTCATGGGTGCCCAGACCGAAGGCCAGCTGCGCGCCTTTCTCGACAAGCATCTGCCTTCCGAGGCCACGCTGGCGGCGGAATCCGATGTCGACGAAGCCCAGCAATTGCTTGAAGCCGGCGACACCGGCGCGGCGTTGCAAAAGCTTGCCGATGCGCTGGCTGCCGACCCCGGCAATGACGATGCACGCTTCGATTACCTGCGCCTGCTGATCGCCACCGGCGGCTTCGAGGAAGCCGAAGCCCTGCTGCGCGAGCCGCTCAAGCGCATTCCGCTGGCGCTGCGCTTCGATGCGCTGGCGCGCTGGCTGGACGCGCTGAAGTTTGTCGATACCGACGAGCGCGGCAACTGGCCGCTGGAGGATTTCGACGCGCTGATTGCCGCCAATCGGCGCGATTTCGACGCCCGCTTCGACAAGGCCCGGGTGCTGGTCGCCGAAGGCCAGTGGACCGAAGCCATGGACGAACTGCTGGAAATCATCATGCGCGACAAGACCTGGAATCAGGACGCGGCGCGCAAGCTGTATGTCGGTGTACTGGAACTGCTGACCCCGGCCAAACCCAAGGCCGAAGCCAGCGTGCCGGGCAAGACCGCCGGCGGCATCGAGCTGATGGGCAAGTCGGCACACCAGGAAGACGAAGCCACGGCCATGCTCAACAGCTATCGCCGCAAGCTGAGCATGGCGCTGAATTAAAGCACCCCCTGAGCCGCTTCGCGCTAGGCGCGCCCCGTCTTCCCCCTCTCAACCTTCGGTGGAGGGGGACGGCAGCCTCGGTGCGGGGCGGCCCTTCCTCGCTGCCCCCAAGTTAGGACGCGCCAGTTGCATGGGCTGCAGGTATCGTTGATTCCGCTGGATACCTCTCCAAGCCGACCTTGGCCAGCTGTTTCGTTTTGGGCGGCACGCCGCCCAAAACTTAACTTCAGGCCGTCAGACGATCCAAGGCTTCGCGGTACTTTGCCGCGGTCTTGGTGATGACCTCCTGGGGCAGGCGCGGTGCGGGGGCGGTCTTGTCCCAGGCCTTGCCGTTGACCTTGGCCTGTTCGAGCCAGTCGCGCACGAACTGCTTGTCGTAGCTGGGAGGGTTGGTGCCTGCGGCCAGTGCGTCGGCGTAGCCTTCGACGGGCCAGTAGCGCGAGCTGTCAGGCGTCAGCACTTCGTCCATCAGCACCAGTTCGCCCTCGTCGGTCAGGCCGAATTCAAACTTGGTGTCGGCAATGATCATGCCCTTGGTCAGCGCGATGGCCGCAGCTTCCTTGTAGATCTGGATGCTCAGGTCGCGAATCCGCGTGGCCAACTCCTCACCGACCATCTCCACCGTGCGCTCGAAGGTGATGTTTTCGTCGTGGTCACCCATTTCAGCCTTGGCTGCGGGCGTGTAGATGGGTTCGGGCAGCTTGGCGGCATTGGTCAGGCCGGCGGGCAGGGGTACGCCGCAGACCGACTGGCTTGCCTGGTATTCCTGCCAGCCGCTGCCGGCCAGATAGCCACGGACCACGGCCTCGACCAGAATCGGCTTGAGGCGCTTGACCAGCATGGAGCGGCCTTGTACCTGCGGCAGTTCGGCCGGCGTCACCACGCTTTCGGGTGCTTCACCGGTCAGGTGGTTGGGGCAGATGTGGCCGAGCTTGTCGAACCAGAACAGGGCCATTTGCGTCAGCAGCACGCCCTTGCCGGGAATGGGCTCGCCCATGATCACGTCGAAGGCCGACAGGCGGTCGCTGGCGACCATCAGGATGCGGTCATCGCCCACGGCGTAGTTGTCACGGACCTTGCCGCGCGCCAGCAGGGGCAGCGAAGTCAGGGCAGAGGTGTGCAGGGCGGAAAGGCTGGACTGGTTCATGGGTACGAATGGTTGCGATCAAGGCCTGGGCAGGGTGCGGGCCCTTACCTGGCAGGATTTTAAGGCCCGGGGCCGGCCTTGTTTCCTTTGCACCGTTTGCAGCCCGCAGGCGGCACGTGCGGCTCGGTGAAGGCAGGCCGGCCGGGCATAGTGCATCAACTCCAATGATTGTGCGTGGTTTTCCGGGGTTTGGGCATAGCCGGCCCAAAACCTACTGCGGAATACCGGTATCGATTTGCTTTTGCTGGGTGCAGGGCGCATAGTGAAACCAAGCAACGAATGCGCATTCAAGCTTGCAAGCCCGGCCAGTGACAGTGTTGCTGGCAGGGGCTTTCTTTACCTTGGGCAAGGAGGCTTTCGTATGAATTTGATTATCAGTGGTCACCATCTGGAGGTGACCCCGGCGTTGCGCAGCTATGTGATGAGCAAGCTCGAGCGGATTCTTCGGCACTTCGATCAGGTAGTGGATGTCAAGGTTTTGCTGTCCGTGGAGAACCAAAAGGAAAAAGACAAACGTCAGCGCGCTGAATGTACGGTGCGCGTCAAGGGCAGCGACCTGTTTGCCCAGAGCGCGCACTTTGATCTCTATGCCGCCGTCGATGCGCTGGTCGACAAGCTGGACCGCAAGGTCGTGGAGCACAAGACACGCTTGCAATCCGGGCGCTTCGACACTCCCAAGCGCGATGCCATGGTGCTCGCCCAGGCCTGATATGCCGCCCCTTCCGCCACGTTGGCGGAATATGGGTGACATCTGACAGTAAAAGCCGCCGCAAGGCGGCTTTTTCACATGCCTCGGGTATTCCCGGCACCGTCGGAGCGGAGCGTGCATAATTCCTCCCTAACACCATGAACCGTCTAGCCTCCATCCTGCCTGCCGCTCAAGTCCTTGTGAGCGTTGACGCCACCAGCAAGAAACGCGCTTTCGAAGAAGCCGGGCTGTTGTTTGAAAGTCTGCATGGCCTGTCCCGTGCGCTGATCACCGACAGCCTGTTTGCGCGCGAGCGCCTGGGCTCCACCGGTCTGGGCCATGGTGTCGCCATTCCCCATGGCCGCATCAAGGGGTTGAAGGCGCCCATGGCCGCCGTCTTCCAGCTTGCCAACCCGATTGGTTTCGATGCCCCCGATGAGCAGCCCGTGGGCCTGCTGATCTTCCTGCTGGTGCCTGAAGCGGCAACGCAAAAGCATCTGGAAATCCTGTCCGAGATCGCCGAGCTGCTCAGCGACACCGGTCTGCGCGAACAGATCAAGGCCTGCGACGACGCCGAGCTGCTGCACGAAATGCTCGCGCGCTGGCAGTCGACGGCCGCGCCGCTGTCCTGATTCGCTGAACTGGCTTATCCATGCGACCCAACGCAATCAGTGCCGACCTGCTGTTCCAGGCATTTCGCACGTCATTGCGCTGGGAGTGGGTGGCCGGCCTGGGCGCCTCGGAACGGCGCTTCGATGAGATGGCCGTGCGCTCGGCGCGCTCGGGCGCCGATTTGGTTGGTTACCTCAATTACATCCATCCCTACCGGCTGCAGGTGCTGGGCGAACGTGAAATCGCCTACCTGAGCAAATCCACGTCCATAGACTGCCAGCGCCGCGTGGCGCGCATCGTGACGCTGCAGCCTCCGGTGCTGGTGCTGGCCGACGGCCAGGTCGCTCCGCCCGAGCTGCTGTCGATGTGCGAGCAGGCGCAGATTCCGATGTTCTCCACGGACGAGAACTCGGCGTTCGTGATCGATGTGCTGCGCGCCTACCTGTCCAAGCATTTCGCCGACCGCACGACGATGCACGGCGTCTTCATGGACATCCTGGGCATGGGCGTGCTCATTACCGGCGAGTCGGGTCTGGGCAAGAGCGAGCTCGGGCTGGAGCTGATATCGCGCGGCAACGGCCTGGTGGCCGATGACGCCGTCGACCTGTACCGCATCAACCAGGCGACCATCGAGGGCAAATGCCCCGAGCTGTTGCAGAACCTGCTTGAGGTGCGCGGCATAGGCCTGCTCGACATCCGCGCGATCTTTGGCGAGACCGCGGTGCGCCGCAAGATGCGCCTCAAACTCATCGTGCACCTGGTGCGCAAGGAAACGCTGGAGCGCGAATACGAACGCATGCCCTATGAGCCCCTGACCCAGGACGTGCTTGGCGTGCCGGTGCTCAAGGCGGTGATCCAGGTGGTTGCCGGGCGCAACATCGCGGTGCTGGTCGAGGCTGCGGTGCGCAACACCATCCTGCAGCTGCGGGGCATAGACACCTACCAGGAATTCATCGACCGCCACCGGCGTGCCATGGAGCAGGGCAAGGGCTGAATGACAGCCCAACGCAAAAAGGCGCCGAAAGGCGCCTTTTTTGTGTGTGTCTGTTTCAGCGGTGCGTGGCCGGCGTCTTGGCGCAGGTCGTGCATTGGCCGTACAGCGACATGGCGTGGTCGTGGATGACCCAGCCCTTGGCCTTGGCGATCTGCACCTGGCGCTTCTCGATTTCGGCGTCGTAGAACTCTTCGACCTTGCCGCAGACGGTACAGATGAAGTGGTCGTGGTGCTGACCTTCATTGAGTTCGTAGACCGCCTTGGCGCTTTCGAAGTTGCTGCGGATCAGAATGCCCGCCTGTTCAAACTGCGTCAGGACCCGGTAGACCGTGGCCAGGCCGATGTCCGAGCGCTCGTCGAGCAGCACGCGGAACACGTCTTCGGCGGTCATGTGGCGCTGCGCGCCTTTCTGGAAGATTTCCAGGATCTTGAGGCGGGGCAGGGTGGCCTTGAGGCCCGTGCTTTTGAGTTCGTCGATATTCGTCATGACAGGGTCTTTGGGAGTGCCTGCGAGCATATCCGGTACCGGCGCAGCACAGGCAACAGAAATGGCCCTCGCACCGAGGGTGTGGAGAATGTCGAGTACTGGAAGGACCAGCCGCTACAATGATTTGATCATATCCCCTAAGCCATACCCATGCATGTCCAAGCCCGTTGCAGTGCCCGTCTGGCGCTGACTGTGGTGGTCGCTGCCGTCCTGGCTGCCTGTGGCAGCCTTGACAACGCGAGCCATCGCATCGCCAGCGCTGCCAGCGCTGTCACTCCTTACAAGGTCGAAGTGGTTCAGGGCAATTTCGTGTCCCGCGAACAGGTCGAGGCCCTGGCACCCGGCATGAGCCGCCAACAGGTGCGCGATATTCTCGGCACGCCATTGCTGACCAGCGTGTTCCACGCCGATCGCTGGGAATATGTGTTCACGCTCAAGCGCAAGGATCTCGAGATCCAGACCCGCAAGCTGACGGTGTTCTTCGAAGGTGACCGCCTGGTGCGCCATGAAGGCGATGAGATGCCGTCCGAAGCCGACTTCGTCGCCACCCTGGGCTCGAAAAAGGCCGGCGGCAAGGTGCCGGTGCTTGAGGCCACGCCCGAGCAGCTGGCGCGCTTTCCCGCGCCTGCCGCAGGTGCCGCCGAGGCCGAAGTGCTCGCGCCCGCGAACCCCGCCAAGCAGTACCCGCCGCTGGAAGCTCCCGGCCGCTGAATTTTTTCGCCGGCGCCGCGCCTGTGCGCGCTGCCGGCCGCTTCCCCAGGATTACCACCATGACCGCGAATTCCTCGCCCGCCGCCGGGCGCCATCGTATTGCCGTTGCCGGCGCCTCCGGCCGCATGGGCCGCATGCTGATCGAAGCCATCCACAACAGCGACGACTGCGTTCTGGCCGGCGCGCTTGACGTGGCCGGCAGCCCCGCACTGGGCATCGATGCCACGGCCTTCCTGGGCAGCGCCAGCGGCGTGGTCATCACCTCCGACCTGCGCGAAGGGCTGGCCCAGGCGCAGGTGCTGATCGATTTCACGCGCCCCGAAGGCACCCTGGCCCACCTCGAAGTCTGCAAGCAGCTGGGCGTGAAGCTGGTGATAGGCACGACCGGTTTCAGCGATGAAGAGAAGAAGACGCTGGCCGAGGGCGCCAAGCAGGTTGCGGTGATGCTTGCGCCGAACATGAGCGTGGGCGTGAACGTGACGCTCAAGCTGCTTGAAATGGCGGCCAAGGCGCTGTCCACAGGCTATGACATCGAGATCGTCGAGGCCCACCATCGCCACAAGGTCGATGCGCCTTCGGGCACGGCGCTGAAGATGGGTGAAGTGATTGCCGACGCACTGGGCCGCGACCTTGCCGAATGCGCGGTCTACGAACGCTATGGCCATACCGGCGCGCGCGATCCCTCGTCGATAGGCTTTGCGACGGTGCGCGGCGGCGACATCGTCGGCGACCACACGGTGCTGTTTGCCGGCATCGGCGAGCGCATTGAAATCACGCACAAGTCGTCGAGCCGCGAAACCTACGCCCAGGGCAGCCTGCGCGCCGTGCGCTTCCTGGCCGACAAGCCCCAGGGAATGTTCGACATGTTCGACGTGCTCGGCCTGCGCTGATCCAGCCCATGGACCGCTGGCACTGGCTCACCCAAGGCGACGTGGTCACGCAGGCCACGGCCTTGCTGCTGCTGGCGCTGTCGGTCGCCAGCTGGGTGGTCATGGGCTACAAGGCCTGGCTGCTGGCGCGCAGTCGCCGCCAGGTGCCGCAGTGCGTGGCCGCATTCTGGCGCGCGCCCACGGTGGCCTCGGCCCGGGAGCAGATTGCGTCAGTGGACCGCAGCGGCCTGGTGCTGCCGCTGGTCGAAGCGCTGGCCGCGCAACATGCGCCTGCCGGCGTGAACAATGCCGGCCTGCCGCTGGCACTGCAGGGCGCGGCATCGGCCCAGCTCACGCGCGGCCAGCGCTTCGAC
>JBBKVU010000393.1:0-2781 GCA_037968595.1 Comamonas sp. | reverse complement strand
TCATAGGTTTCATCGTTGCTGGCGGGCCAGGACGTGGGCAACTGGCGCGCCAGCAACGATGAAACCTATGACGTGCAATTGCGCCTGGCGCCCGAAGACCGGCTGTCGCCGCTGCAGCTGGGCCGTCTGCCGCTGCTGGTCACGGCCCAGGACGGCACGCGGCGCAGCATACGGCTGGACCAGGTGGCCGAGATCCGCGCGTCCGCCGGGCCCAGCCAGATCAACCGGCGCGCGCTCACGCGCGAGGTGTCCATCACCGCCAACGTCTCCTTACGCTCGGTCGGCGAAGTCTCGGCCGACATCCGCACGGCGCTCAAGGGCCTGGCGCTGGCCCCGGGCTACAGCTGGCAGTTCAACGGCTCGACCAAGGACATGGATGAATCCTTCGGCTATGCGCTGTCGGCGCTGGCCCTGGCCATCGTCTTCATCTACATGATCCTGGCCAGCCAGTTCAAGAGCTTTCTGCAGCCCATGGCGCTGATGACCGCCCTGCCCCTGACGCTGATCGGCGTGGTGCTGGCGCTGCTGATGTTCGGCTCGGCGCTGTCCATGTTCTCGATGATAGGCGTGATCATGTTGATGGGCCTGGTGACGAAGAACGCCATCCTGCTGGTGGATTTCGCCATCCGCGCGCGCCAGGACACCATCGATCCCGCCACCGGCGCCGTCACCCCGGGCCTGGCGCGCGAGCCCGCGCTGCTGCTGGCGGCGCGCGTGCGCCTGCGCCCCATTCTGATGACCACGCTGGCCATGATCTTCGGCATGCTGCCGCTGGCCCTGGCGGTCACCGAAGGCTCGGAGCAGCGCGCGCCCATGGGCCAGGCGGTCATTGGCGGGGTGATCACCTCCTCGCTGTTGACGCTGGTCGTGGTGCCGGTGATGTACTGCTACATGGACGATCTGGCCCAATGGGCACGGCGCCTGGCGGGTCGAACACGCCACAAAGCAGACCCTCGGTGAAACATGTACCCACTCCCTCGTAGAATCAAAGGTTTGTCGTGATCTGCCTTTCCCCGGAGTAACCCCATGAACATGCCCTTGAACACCTCAGCCAACGCCGCCGACCCCGTCGAGCAGGCGCGCTTCAACATGATCCAGCAGCAAATCCGCCCCTGGAACGTGCTGGAGCAGGACGTGCTGGACACGCTGGCCGAGGTGCCGCGCGAACAATTCGTGGCGCCCGAGCACCAGGGCCTGGCCTTCATGGACATCGAGATCCCGCTGCACGGCACGCCCGAGGAATCGGGCCCCAAGGGCTGGACCATGCTTGCGCCGCGCGTCGAAGCCCGCATGCTGCAGGACCTGCGCATCCAGCCCACCGACAAGGTGCTGGAGATCGGCGCCGGTTCGGGCTACATGGCGGCCCTGCTGGCCCACCAGGCACGCGAAGTGCTGAGCCTGGAAATCGTCCCCGAACTCGCCGAGCTGGCGCGCGAGAACCTGCTGGGCGCAGGCGTGACCAACGCCACCGTGCGCCTGGCCGATGGCGCCAGCGACCCGCTGCCCGAAGGCCCGTTCGATGTGATCGTGCTCAGCGGCTCGGTCGCCGAAGTGCCTCCCGCCCTGCTGCAGCACCTGACCGAAGGCGGCCGCCTGGGCGCCATCGTCGGCCATGAACCCGTGATGCGCGCCACGTTTGTCACCCGCACCGGCAACAGCTTCGAGACCACCTCGCCCTGGGACACCTACGCGCCGCGCCTGGTGGGCTTTGCCGAACCCTCGCCGTTCAAGTTCTGAACCGCTGGAGCCGCCCATGCTTGCCCAAGTCCGCCCCGCGCAATTCGATCAATGGCTGCAGCAGGTCCAGGCCCAAGGCCTGACGCCGCTGGTGCTGGACGTGCGCGAGCCCTGGGAATGCGCGACCGCCAGCGTCACGCCGCAAGGCTTTGAACTGGTGAACATTCCCATGCAGGACATTCCCGCGCGCCAGCAGGAGCTGGACCCGGAGCGCCCCATTGCCTGCCTGTGCCACCACGGCATGCGCTCCATGCATGTCGGCATGTTCCTGCTCAACCAGGGGTTCGAGCAGGTCACCAACATTACCGGCGGAATCGACGCCTGGACGCGTGAGCGCGACCCGGCGGTTCCGCGATACTGAATCTCCGGCGATGGCGCCGGGGTCTTTTGCCGCCAAGCCCTTGCAACCGCAAGGGCCGCGCGGCCGGCTTTTCTTTGCAAGGAATACCATGCCCCTGGCCCGCACGCTGCGGCTCTCGCCCAGCCCCTGGCGCAATGCCAGCACTCTCCTGGCAATCCTCGCTTTCGCGCCGCTGGCGCAGTCGCAAAGCCTGGTCGAACTCGCCGAGCGCGCGCGCGGCTTCGATGCCGTGTGGCAGGCGCGCCAGGCCGAGACCGATGCCGCCTACAGCCGCTCGGAGCAGGCACGCGCCGGTCTGCTGCCTTCGGTCGGCCTGCAGGCCGGCGCCAGCCGCGCGCGCACCGAAGTCAGCCAGCCCAACTTCACGCTCAACGCCGGCACGCAGACCGCCACGCTGAGCGCGTCTCAGCCGCTGTACCGTCCCGCCAACCGCATTGCCTTCACGCAAGGCCAGCGCAGCTTTGAAATCGCCCTGGCCCAGCGCGATGCTGCCGAGCAGGACCTGATCGTGCGCACCAGCCAGGCCTACTTCGATGTGCTTGGCGCCGAAGACGCGCTGCGTTTCGTGCAGGCGCAAAAGGAGGCCGTATCCGAGCAGCGCGCCTTTGCGCAGCGCAATTTCGATGTCGGCAATGCCACCATCACGGACGCGCGCGAAGCCCAGGCGCGCTACGACCTGATCG
>JBBKVU010000392.1:0-10136 GCA_037968595.1 Comamonas sp. | reverse complement strand
GTCGACACGCCTGCCTCGTCGCGCAGCCGCATGTCCCCGGGCAGGCCCTCGTGACGGCCAGCGCCGCCGGCATTTCCATTCGTGCGCAGGTCTGGCGCAAGTTGCACACAAAGGGCTTGACCTTGCCACGTTGGCAACTCCCACATTAGTTCGGTACAGCAACCAACCAGGAAATCACTATGCATCGCTTCCACATTCCCGCCATGAGCTGCGGCGGCTGCGCCAAGTCGGTCACCAAGGCGCTGTTGAGCGTAGACCCCCAGGCCCTCATTGAAACCGACCCGCCCACGCGCGCAGCCCGGGTGCACAGCGCCCTGGACAGAAGTGCCTTCCTCGGCGTGCTGCACGAGGCCGGGTATCCGGACAAGCAACAGCCCGGCGCGACGGCCACCTGATAGAAGAGGACCAGCCATGAACATCAAGCAAATGCTATTGATAGGCGCCACACTGTCAGGTACCGCCGCACTGGCGCAGACACCGCTCAAAAGCGTCTTCGCCCTTCCCGGCGTGAATGAAAAGGTCAGCGCCGAGCTCGTGGTGCGCGAGAGCGGGCCACTGACCCGCGAGCTGCTGATCGCTTTCACCGACAAGGCGACCGGCCGCCCCATCACCGAGTTCGAGGAAGAACTGACGCAGCAGCTGCACGTGCTGGCGACCGACAGCGATTTCTCCAGCTTCGTGCACGAACATGGAGGCAAGCCTGGCGCCGACGGGCGCTTCAGCGTCGTGATGCGCTTTCCCAAGCCGGGCACCTACCATGTGTACGCCGACGCCATGCCAAAGGGCCTGGGCCAGCAGGTCGTGCGCTTTGAGGTTCCGGTAGCGGGTGCAGCCGCTGCGACCGCCGCGCCCCAGGTGAACCCAAACGCCGCCCAAGGCTCGGACGGCCCGTATGCAGTCAAGCTCGATGCCTCGGCCCTGCGCGTCGGGCAGGAAAGCATGATGAGCTTGACCGTGCTCAAGAACGGCAAGCCGGCAACGGACCTGGGCCTCTACCTGGGGGTTGCGGCGCATGCGGTGTTCGTCAACACCGCAGACCTCAGCTATGTTCATGCCCATGCCATGGCGGCCGACACCGCCAAAGGTGGCCACGGGGCGCACGCCTCACATGGCGCTCCCACGGCGGCCGCCTCGGGCCAGATGATGCTGCATGCCACGCCGCCGCGCGCCGGCCGGTATGCACTGTGGATACAGTTCAAGGGCGGCAACCAGGTGCGGACCGTGCCCTTTGTCGTCAACGTTCCAGCAGCGCCTTGACCTGCGTTCCCCGCGGGCGCCGTCTAAGCTGAGTCCCAGCCCCAGTCCCAGGTGCTTTGTCCTTAGAGTTCTGCAAATGCCTGGCGGCTGGGCCAGGGCACGCTCAGTGAACCGCTGACCCCCGCGTTCCACTGGCAAGTCCCAGCATGATGCCAAACACCATCAGAAGTCCTCCGAAGGCGCGGTCAATCCAGTGCCGCACCGCCAGCAGACGCGCACGCACCGCGCCACTCGAGAAGCACAGCGCGACCAGCGAAAACCAGGCCATGTGCGCCGCAGAAACAAAAAGCCCGTAGCCGATCTGTACGCCCAGCGGCGTGTCGGTGCGGACGATCTGCATGAAAAGGCTCACGATGAAGACCGTGGTCTTGGGATTCAAGGCATTGGTCAGAAATCCCGTGCGCAGCGCTGCCAGATCCGACATCGGCACGATGCCCGACTCGGCCAGCTCGCCGGCCGGCGGGGTCCTGAGCATCTTCCAGCCCAGGAAAATCAAATAGAAGGCGCCCAGCAACTTGATGGCGTTGAACAGCCACAAGGACTGCTGTATCAGCAGGCCGACGCCCACCAAGGTGTAAGTGACATGCACCAGCACGCCCAGTCCTATGCCCAGGGCAGTGAGCACACCGGCTCGCCTGCAAAGCAGCAGGCTATTGCGTGTAACCATCGCGAAATCGGGTCCCGGACTCACCACCGCAAGCAAGGTGATGGTGAATACAGCTAGCAGTTCAGTCATTGCAAACAAGGGCGTGAAATTGGAATAGAAGCAATACTATGGGCTTCAGCCGCGAATGAATAACGATGTTTTCTGACATGAATGGTGAGCCAGATTCACAATCCACCCAGGCACGCCTGCCTTCGTTGCTGGCATTGCGCTGCTTTGAGGCCGCCGCACGTCTGGAGAATTTCAGCCGGGCTGCCGATGAATTGCACTTGACGCATGGCGCCGTCAGCCGGGCTGTGCGCCTGCTCGAAGATGATCTGGGCATTGCCCTGTTTGAGCGGCGCAGCCAGCGGGTGTATCTGACCGGCGCCGGGCGCAGCCTCGCGCAAGCCGTCAGCGGCGGTTTCAATCTCATGCGCCAAGCTGTCGGCGAGCTACGCGCCAGCGCGCGCCAGGAAAAACGCCTGGTGCTGTCTTGCGAGCCCACGCTGCTGATGCGCTGGCTCATTCCGCGCTGGCCTGACTTTCAATCGCGCCACCCCGAAATCGACGTCCATCTGGTTGCGGGCGGCGGTCCTTTTTCGTTTGCCAGCGGCATAGACCTGGCCATACGCCGCGATGACTTCCCTTGGCCTGTGAGCTATCACACGCAGCCACTGTTTGCGGAGCGCATAGGACCAGTCTGCAGCCCCGGCAAGATGGCGGCTTGGAGCACCAGCAGCAGGACGCTCGACCCCCAAGCGCCTTTGCTGCACACCCGCACCCGGCCGGGCGCATGGCAGGACTGGGCGAAGGCTACGGGCCAGCCCCTGCCCGCTGGTGCAGGACAGAGCTTTGAGCACTTCTACATGAAGTCTCCCACCGCTAAGCCAAAGCTATAGCGGGGGTTTCTTGGGTCAACGACCAGAGCGCCGCGGTGTTGCCACCCAGGCGACTTACCTCAGTCTCACCAAGCGTAGGGCGCATTACTGCACCCGCTTCGGAGCCTTCCGCCCCTAGCTTTTGTCTTGCGATCCGGCAGGTCTTCTTCTTTGACCGCTTGCCCCGCCAGCAATTGCCTGACTCCGCGCGCGGCAATCACTTTGGCTGCGTTGTCGTCCGCATGTGCAGTGTGTCCACAGCTTTGGCAGACAAACTCGGATTGAGAAACCCGGTTGTCCTGGTGAATATGACCGCAATGGCCGCATTCCTGTGAAGAATAAAACGCCGGCACGTCGATCACCAGCTTGCCCTGGCGACGTGCCTTGTATTGCAAAAACACCTTGTTCTGACCCCAGGCGGACGCCAGAATGGCTTTGTTGAGCCCGGACTTGGCAGTCGCTCCATTGCGCAACCAACGCCCCTTTTCATTCTGCTTGGGTTTGGCCTTTTTGCTCATATTCTTGACCTTGAGTGCATCAAAGACAAAGAGCTTGTAGCGTGAGTCCGTTGCCAACGTGTGGCTGGTCTGGTGTGCCAACTCCCGGCGTACATCGCCTCCATATCGCTGATAGCGGGCCACCCTGCGCCTGGCCTTGGCCCAGTTGCTGGAGCCCTTGGTTCTGCGGGCCTGGCGCCTTTGCCAGCGCTTTTTGTGCTTTTCCTGCGCTGCCAGCCGTTTGATCTGAATCGGCAAAAAATCAAATTGCTGACCGTCGCTGCCCGCCAGTGGCAAGGCCACGCCACGATCGAGCCCCAGGGTCATGTCCCGCAACTCTGCGGCGCCAAATTGCCTAAGCCAGGCCGTAGTTTCTCTGTCGCTGGGCTCAATGAGGCCATCGTCGCCATTGAACGAGACATGCCATTGACCCGCATGGATGCTGATATGCAATGACACGGGTGGCTGGTAGGCATGGTGCGCCTTGAATGCCAGCACACCCATGGGATGCTTTCTCGTACCAATGCAAAGCTGATGGCCCGTGATTTCACCCGTGACCCTGTCCACGACTGGCCTGAATTGGAACAACTCGGACGTTAGCCAAACGGCCTGCTTGCCGTGCTTTTTGTGAATGCTGGGTCTGCCACCGAGTTTTCGAAAATAGCGGCTGTAGGCCTGCTTCCAAAGCACGGCACTATTGCGCAGGATTTGGCTGGGCACCTCAAACAGCCAAGGTGTGAGGTCGGTTTTGAAATGGCTGTACTGCTGGTCGATGGGCGCGAACTGTCCGGTGTGTGCCAGAGACGTGCGCGCAAAGCGCCTGAAATACCGGTCTTCGCCGACCTTGGCGTTGTAGATGAAACGCTGGCAGCCTATCCATTGCAGCAGGGTCTGCTCCTGGGCGGGCGTGGGATAACAGCGAAAACGATGGCCGATTTGCATGTTGCCAAACATTATGATGAATACATCAAGGCGCAACAATGGAGAATAACAATCGCTCTAGCTCTCACGCAGTTTTTAACATTAAGCTGCATATCGTTTTTGTGACGAAATACCGGCGCAAGACGCTCTCGCCCGAAGTGCTGGAGTACCTCAAGGAAGCGTTCTCGGACTTCCTGGCCGCATGGCACTGCAAGCTGGTCGAGTTTGGTGGCGAATCTGATCATGTCCATTTGCTGATCGACATCCATCCGGCGCTGGATATTTCGGTGCTGATCAACAACCTGAAGACCGCCAGTGCCCGGCGCACCAGGAACCGCTTTGCAGAGCACCTGGCGCCGTTCTATAGCAAGCCCTTGTTCTGGCACCGAGCCTACTTTGCGGGCAGCGTGGGCGGCGCTACGCTGGAGACGGCACGGGCCTATGTGCAGGCGCAGGGAACCGAAGAGCATGCGCGAAGGTCGGCTGCAAGATCCAATAGCCTCCGCTAGACCCCCTCCTGGCGATTCAGCTTTGCCTTGATGCCGCTTCGCGGCCACCTCGCCTAGCAGGGGGAATGCGCGGAAAAGATGTTCAACCGCTCTTTTATCCTGCTCGGGAACATGGCAGCGACAAGGCGGCGGAGATATGGGCATCTCACGTGTCTGGAACTGCCACAGGCCGCCCATGGTTCCAGGCCGCTTTGGCTACGCAGGCCTGGAACAGCAAGGCATCGTCTCCCACGACTACCTCAAAACAGATCTTGCTGGGACGTGGTCAACGCCATGAAGCTCTCGCCGAAGGGGAAAAGAATGGAATCCGCAATTGGCTGGAGTTGCTTAAACAGATAGTGCTCATAGTCGATGCCTGACTGGCGCGCTTCCAGCGGCTGCGGTCCGCTGCGGGTCATGACATATTGAATCCAGCCGCCGTTCTGGTACTGATGGGGTCGCCCAACTGCTTTGTTGTGCTCGTCGGCAATCCGCGCCGCGCGCACTTGCGGCGGCACGTTCACCTCGTAGGCATCGAGGCGGTGGCGCAGGCGCTTGCGGTAGATGAGCAAGTCGTCCTTTTCGCCGGCCAGCGTGGCCTGCGCATAGGCGGTGACGAACTCGCGGTGCGGCTCATCGCGGAAGATGCGCGTCAGCAGCCCCTCCTGGAACTGGCGCGCCAGCGGTGTCCAGTCGCTGCGCGCCATCTCCAGGCCCCGGTAGACCATTTCCTCCTTGCCACTGGCATCCAGGCTCAGACCCGCGTAGCGTTTCTTGCTGCCGACGTCCGAGCCGCGGATGGTCGGCATGAAGAACTTCTTGTAGTGGGTGTCGAACTCGATTTCCAGGAAGTTCTCCAGCCCTTGGCCATCGCTGAGGGTGCGCGTCCACCAGGCGTTGATGTCGCGCACCAGCTGCGCCGCCACGGCGTGCGCCTCGTCATTCGAGTGGGCGCGCTTGAGCCAGATGAAAATCGAATCGGTGTCGCCGTAAATGGTTTCATAGCCCTTGTCCTCCACGAAGGTCCGGGTGAGCTTCATCATCTCGTGCCCGCGCAAGGTCACTGCCGAGACCAGCTTGGGGTTGAAGAAGCGGCATTCGGTCGCCCCCAGCACCCCGGCAAAAGAGTTCATCAGCAGCTTCAGCGCCTGGGACAAGGGTTCATTCCTGACCCGCTTGGCTTCGTCGCGTGCCTTGGAAAGCGTGGTCACGATTTCGGGCAGGCAGTGCTTGTCACGCGAGAACACGGTCTGCTGGGGGCCGGCAACGCCCAGCGCGGCATCGGCCAGCCGCATGCCTTCGGCAAGACCCACGGGATCGACAAGAAAGGTGCGGATGATAGACGGGTACAGGCTCTTGTAGTCCAGCACCAGGACGGAGTCATAGAACCCGGGCTTGGAGTCCATCACATAGCCGCCCGGGAAGGCCTTGGTCTCGATCTCGCCCACGTTGGGCGCCACATAGCCTTGGCGGTGCATGCGCGGCAGGTAGTGGTGACTGAATGCGGCAATGGATCCGCCGAAGTGGTCGGCCTGCAGCCCTGTGGTCTGCGCCCGCTCCAGCACGAACTGCAGCAGCTTGGCTTTCTCGAAGATGCGCAGTACCAACTCGCAGTCCCGGATGTTGTAGACGGCCAGCGATGGCTTGTCCTGCTGATACCGGCGCTCGATCTCGGCCATCTTGTCGTAGGCGTCGCCTATCGCCTTGCCCTCGCCCAGCAGCGTCTGCGAGACGTTCTCCAGGCTGAAGGAGGGAAAGCTCCACACCGCGGCCTTGAGCGCATCGATGCCGTCAATGACCAGCCGGCCCGGTGTGGGTGCAAACAGATAGCCTTGCTTGCCGGGGTGGGTGCGCCACTGAATGGGTTGACGCTCCCGGCCGAGCTGCAGCTTCACGCCGCAGTCGTCCGCCGTCTTCTGCAGCACCCGCAGATCGAACTGGATCACGTTCCAGCCGACAATCACGTCAGGGTCGTTGCGTTCAAACCAGGCGTTGAGCTGCTCGATCATGGCCTTGCGGCTGGCGCAGTAGATGAGCGCGAAATCCAGCGGCGCGCCCACCTCGGAAGGCGGCTCTCCGAGAATGAACACCACGCGCTCGGCCATCCCGTCCAGGGCGATGGAATACAAATCCTCGTGTTGGCTGGTCTCGATGTCCAGCGATACCAGCTTCAGCAGCGGCCGATAGTCGGCTGCGGGCTTGAGCCTGCAGTCAACGAGGGCAGCGCCTTGGGCGCGTCCTCCTTCAGCCACCACCCCGGCGGTGATGAAGCGCTCCATCAGATAGCGGTCGTGGGGGCGCACATCGGCTTCCAGCAGCGCAATGTCCTGCGACTGCAGCGCACGCCCGAGTTTCCCCAATTGGCGGAAATGCGTGGCGTAGATGCCGATCACCTGCTCCTGGTGGAAGGTCCGCAATGCCAACGGACGCAATTGCATGCGGGGAAAGCCGCCAAGCTGCGCCTGGACCGCTGCCTTATGCCGTGCCGGCACAAAGGCCACCGAAGTCTGAGCGGTGAGCACCACCTTCCTGGGCCCGTCGTCCGTTGCCAGCCAGAACTCGATTTCCGTGCCAGCCGGAGCATCCCGCCAATGGCGGGTGAGGATGAAGCCCTTGAATTCGGTCACGGGAGCGGCGGGTCGGGTCCCGGAGCACTGCGCCCGGGCAGGCTGTGGATGATGGGTTTCTCTTGCGCAAGAGAGACCGGCTCAGCTCAGTATACTGTGCAAAACAACAGTTCGGCACAGCGCATGCGCTGCCTTGCGCTGTGATGCAAGATGCGCCGCCCTGTCGGCTATCGGGCGAACTTGGTGGCCATCACGGCATGCTCAAGTCCAGACCCAGCATTCTGGCCAGGGCAAAGGCGCCGAACCCCAGGCCCAGCAGCAGCAGCATGAAAATGCCCGCCACCTTGCCGCCCGCGACCAGCACCGCGCGCGTGTCCTTGCCCTTCTTGCCTTGGTCGTAATGCCACTTGACGGCAAAGAACATGCAGATGCTCAGCGTCAGAACCTTGAAGATAACGAAGCCTACGGGGATCCAATCGATCATTTTGAGAATTTCCAGCCTGTGACATGACATCGTGAGAAGCACCGCCTCTGCGATGACAGAGGCGAAAGCGTCAGCATCTGCCATACAAGCATGGTGTAGCTGCAGCTTCTGCAACATACTACTTAAAAGCAATTTCCATACATTGAGGCAAATTTCGGCGTTGAAAACCATGCAAGATGACGAATTGCCGATCTGGTCGCCGCGACTGGCCGCGCGCGGCGGGCCGCGTTTTCTGCAGATAGCGGATGCATTGCAGGCGGCGGTGGCCGACGGGTCTCTGCGGCCAGGTGACCGCCTGCCGCCGCAGCGCCAGCTGGCCGCGCAGCTGGACGTAGACCTGACGACGGTCACGCGCGCCTATGACGAAGCCAGGCGCCGCCACCTGCTCGAGGGCCGCGGCGCCCGGGGCACCTATGTCGCGGCGGCGAAAGTCGAACTCAGCGCTGTGCTCGATCTGAGCATGAACACCCCGCCACCTCCGGATGGCGTGGACTTCGACGACATGTTGAAACAAGGTCTGTCGCAGGTGTTGATGCGCACCGATGCCGAATTGCTGATGACCTACCACCTGGGCGGCGGAAGCGACTCCGACCGCAAGGCCGGAGCCAAATGGCTGGCGCCGATGTTCGGTGCGCTGGACGATGAGCAGGTTGTCGTCTGTCCGGGTGCGCAGGCGGCGATCGCCGCCTTGATTCTGGCGCTGACGCAGCCCGGCGATGTGATACTCGCCGAGCCCATCAGCTACCCCGGCCTGCGGGCCGCAGCGACCCAGTTCGGCCGGCGCATTGTTGCGGTGGACGCGGACAAGCAGGGGATGGTGCCGGCGGCGCTGGAGCAGGCGTGCCGCGAGCACCAGCCTGGGCTGGTCTACCTCAACCCGACATTGCAGAACCCTACCGCCGTCACAATGGGGGAACGCCGGCGCAAGCAGCTTGCCGGCATTGCCAGGCGCTGCAAGGTACGCATCGTCGAGGACGATCCCTACTGGCTGCTGGCCGATGCCCCGCCGCCGCCCATTGCCTCCTTTGCGCCACAGCAGGTGTACTACATCTCGACGCTGTCGAAATGCCTCACGCCCGGCCTGCGTGTCGCCTTCGTGCTCATACGGGATGCGCAAGAACGCGAACGTTTCCTGGTGGCGCTCAGATCCTTTGCGCTGATGGTCGCTCCGCTGACGGCAGCACTGGCCACGCAGTGGATCTTCGACGGTACGGCCGGCAAATTGCTCGAAGGCGTGCGCAAGGAGGCGCGTGCGCGCCACCGCATGGCCAGGGATCTTCTGGCCGGGAGATACAGCGGCGCTGGAGACGGCCTGCATGTATGGCTGGAGTTGCCGGGTTATTGGAACTCCGCACAGCTGGCGCGTGCCGCCGAAAGCGAGGGCATAGCCGTGACGCCGGCGGAGGCATTCGCCACGGGCAGCGTATCCATGAATGCCATTCGGATCTCCCTGGGCAGCATCAAGGACAGTCGACGCTTGCAGGCCGGTCTTCGACGGCTGTCGGTTTTGCTGGCGCGCCGACCCGAGTCGGTCAGTTCCGCTGTGGTTTAGCGGTGCGGGAAACCAGCGCCATCATTCAGGCGCCTATAGAGGCGCCCGCACTTTCCCAATCCGGCTTGCAGCTTCTCTTCAACCAGGCTCGATGAGCTGCATCCCAAACAGAAACAATGTCCTGAGAAGCCCCGTCAGGCGATATGGTTGGCTTTCTTCCATCTGCGCAGCCGACCCCTGGCATTCGCATAGGGCGACGAGGTGTTCAACTGGATCATTCGGCCCTGGGTGTACTTCTCATACCAGGCACAGCCATACAGCGAAGCATCGCTTTCCTGCTCGACCAGCGCAATGATGCGGGCATGCACAGCTGCCAACTTTCGCAACAAGTCGTCAAAGCTGGCATCCGCGTGGTCGGCGTAGAACCTCTGTGCCAGCCGGCCCAGCTCGTTCCACCGGTAGCCGGCCTCCGGAAAAGCCACTGCCTGCCCCCTGGCCTTGCCATCGCACCATTTGAGCACCAGCTGATTCCAGCCGATCAGGTAGGCCACCAGATCACACACGCTCATCAGCGTCCCTTGCGCATGGCCTTCGAGCGTGGCTTCGCGGGAGCGTTGAGGCGGCACGCCGGCAAGATCGGCTGCCAGCTTACGGTAGCTGCCGCGAATCGCTTCCAGCAACTCCGACTTGTCCTGTGGCACTGTCATACCGTGATTTGCAATCCGGGACTGAAATGCTTTTCAGCTGGTAGAGACTTGCGCCGGATCGCCCGCGCCATGGTAGACGGCTTCGATGTTGTAGCCGTCCGGGTCCAGCACAAACGCTGCGTAGTAGCCGGCATGGTAGTGCGGCCGCGGGCCCGGCGCGCCGTTGTCGCTGCCGCCGGCCTGCAGCGCGGCCTGGTGG
>JBBKVU010000391.1:0-3683 GCA_037968595.1 Comamonas sp. | reverse complement strand
CGTCAACACCGCGCGCGGTCCCGTCGTGGACGAGGCCGCGCTCATCGCTGCATTGCGCAGCGGCCAGCTCGGCGGCGCCGGCCTGGACACCTTCGATGCCGAGCCCCTGCCCGCCGACCATCCACTGGCGGCACTGGACCAGGTGCTGCTCACTCCCCATGTGGCGGGCGTGACGCGCGCTGCGGCCCTGCAGGTCGCCACCATGACCGCGCACAACATCGTGGACCATCTGGCCCACACCCCACTGCCTGCCCTGCACCGGGTGGCCTGAGACGCTTTTGCGCCCGAACTCCACCAACGATCACATGCCCGCAAAAAACCTCTTCAAGGCCGCACTGGCCGCTCAGCAGCCCCAGGTCGGCCTCTGGCTTTCCATGGCGGATCCCTACATGGCCGAAGTCAGCGCCAGCACAGGTTTCGACTGGCTGCTGATTGACGGCGAGCACGCGCCCAACGACCTGAAGTCGACGCTGGGCGCGCTGCAGGCCGTCGCGCCGCACCGCGCCCACCCGGTGGTGCGCGCGCTGCAGGGCGATACCGCGCTGATCAAGCAGTTGCTGGACATAGGCGCGACGACGCTGCTGGTGCCCATGGTCGACACCGCCGAGCAGGCGCGCGCGCTGGTCTCGGCCACGCGCTATCCGCCGCTGGGCATGCGCGGCGTGGGCAGCGCGGTGGCGCGCGCTTCGCTGTGGAGCGCGCGCGCCGACTATCTCGACGTGGCCGATGACGAAGTCTGCCTGCTGGTGCAGGCCGAGACCGTGGCGGCGCTGGACAATCTCCAGGAGATCTGCGCTGTCGACGGCGTGCATGGCGTGTTCATCGGCCCGGCCGATCTGGCCGCCTCCATGGGCTTTCGCGGCCGACCCGGCCACCCCGAAGTGCAGGCGGCAATTGAGAACGCGATGCGCACCATCATTGCTTCGGGCAAGGCCGCCGGTACACTCACTTCCGACCCGGCGCTGGCCCGCCGCTATCTCGATCTCGGCTGCACGTTTGTTGCGGTCGGTGTCGACGTGCTGCTCTACGCCAAGGCGGCGCGCAGCCTGGCCGGCGAATTCCTGGGCCAGCCGGCCGAATCAGCCGCCCCTGCCGATACCCGCGGAGCCTATTGAAAATGTCCTCGAAGTCCCCCATTCCCCACGCGCTGGTGCTTGAAGGCCTGCGCGCCATCGTCGGCGAGAAAGCCTGCATTGAAGTCGCCAGCGACATGCAGCCCTTCACCACCGACTACCGCAAGCTCTACCACGGCCAGGCGCTGGCCGTGGTGCTGCCGGCAAACACGCAGCAGGTCAGCGAGGTGCTGGCGCTGTGCACACGCCACGGCGTGCCCGTGGTGCCGCAAGGCGGCAATACCTCGCTGATGGGCGGGGCCGTGCCCGACGCCGCGGGCGACGCCGTGGTGCTCAATCTGCGCCGCATGAACCAGGTGCAGGAAATCGATACCGTCAACGACACCATGACGCTGCAGGCCGGCGTGACGCTGCAGGCCGCGCGTGCCGCGGCCGAAGACGCGGGCCGCCTGTTCCCGTTGCGCATAGGCTCCGAAGGCTCGTGCCAGATCGGCGGCAATCTCTCGACGAATGCCGGCGGCACGGCCGTGCTGCGCTACGGCAACATGCGCGACCTGACGCTGGGCATAGAAGCCGTGCTGCCCGACGGCCGCATCTACTCGTCGCTGCGCGGCCTGCGCAAGGACAACACCGGCTACGACCTCAAGCAGCTGTTCATCGGTTCGGAGGGAACCCTGGGCATCATCACCGCCGCCGTGCTCAAGCTGATGCCGCTGCCCAGCGCCAGCGCGGTCGCCTGGATTGCCGTGAAGAACCCGCATGCGGCGGTCGAACTGCTGACCGAAGCCAAGCGCGCGGCCGGCCAGGCCGTGACGGCCTTCGAGCTGATCTCCGGCCCGGCGCTGACGCTGGTGCTGGAATCGATGCCGCAGTTCAGCGCGCCGCTGCCCGGCGCGCACGACTGGATGGTGCTGATCGAGCTGACCTCGGGCGGCGACGCCGAAGGCCTGGACGCGACGCTGATGTCCATTCTGGAGCTGGGCATGGAGCGCGGCCTGGTGACCGACGCCGCGATCGCGGCAAGCATTGCCGACGCGCGCGCCTTCTGGCAGCTGCGCGAGGAGATCTCGGACGCGCAGACGCGCGAAGGCGGCAGCATCAAGTGCGACATCTCGATTCCGCTGTCGAAGATCGCCGACTTCATTGCCGACGCCTCGGCCCAGGTGCTGGCGCTGGCGCCCGATGCGCGCATGGTGATCTACGGCCACATGGGTGACGGCAACGTGCACTTCAACCCGCTGCGTCCCAAGGGCGCGCCGGCAAAGGAGTTCCTGGCCGAGAACTACGTGCGCGTCTCGCACGCGGTCGACGGCCTGGCCACGCGCCAGAACGGCTCGATCTCGGCCGAGCACGGCATTGGCGTGGCCAAGCGCGACGACCTGCTGGAGTGCAAGTCGCCCGTGGAACTCGAACTGATGTGGCAGATCAAGCGCGCGCTTGATCCGCGCAATCTGCTCAATCCGGGCAAGGTGCTGCCGCTGCCGGAGGGGGCGGCGTAACGCGCCACAGATCGCCCTGCGATAGGCTTGCGCAAGTCTGCTGAGGGCGTGCGGTTTGATTTGGCATGACGTTTGCTCTCCAGTTCGTCCTGAGCTTGTCGAAGGATGAACGGCCACCTTCTATGGATGCAAATCTCTTTTTTGCTGCGCAGTTCTCAAACGCAGATTGCGCCCTGAAACGCCCTTCGACAGGCTCAGGGCGAACGGTTTTGGGCGTTTGTAGTCAGGAAACGGCTTGACTAAGCCACTGCGCGAAAGCCGCGCACTCCCACCGGTCCATGGTCCCCGTATGCCAGCATAAATAATGCGCGTGCGGGCTTGCCACATCGAGCGGGAACAGCCGCACCAGCGTGCCGTTGTCCAACCAGGGCGCGCCCAGCTTGAGGCGCACGGGGGCGATGCCCATGCCCGCAGCCGCGGCGTCGCACAGCAGGCCGATGTCGTGGAACTGCGAGCCTTCGGCGGGTTCGGGCCAGGCCAGGCCGGCGGCGTCGAACCAGCCGCGCCAGGGCTCGAGCGGGCTGCGCAGCAGCGGCAGGCCTTCCATATCCGCCGGGTTTTCGAATGGCCCGTGGGCGCGCACGAACGCCGGCGAGGCCAGCGGCGTCATCACGTCGCGCGCGATTTCCACATGTTCCATGTCGGCGTAATGGCCCGGGCCGAAGCGCACGATCAGGTCGGCATCCTCGGCCACCACATCGAGCAGCGGAATGCTCACATGCAGCTCCAGATCGATTTCGGGATAGGCCTCGGTGAACTGGCTCAGCCGGGGAATCAGCATGCAGCGCGCAAACGTGGGCGTGACCGCGAGCTTGAGGCGCCTGCGTCCGGGCAGCGCGCTGCCCGGAAAGCGCTGCAGCGCGCCCAGGCCTTCACGCACATGCGAAAGATAGGCGCTGCCTTCGCTGGTCAGCGAAAAATCGGCGCGCCCGAACAGCCGGCAGCCCAGCATCTGCTCGAGCTGGCGCACGCGGTGGCTCACGGCGCTGGGCGTGACGCACAGTTCCTCGGCGGTCTGCGTCACGCTGCGCAGCCGCGCCAGCGCCTCGAAAGTCAGCAGGCACTGGATGGGCGGAATGCGCCGCGCCGCACTGCTGAGGAAGGATGACTG
>JBBKVU010000390.1:0-5949 GCA_037968595.1 Comamonas sp. | reverse complement strand
GCCTAGGTGGCGCAGTGGCCGTCAGAAGATAGCTCTGCGTCACCGACTCCGCGCCATCGCTCAGCTCCAGTTCAATCGATGCCGCGCCTGCCGCCGCCGCGGTGAACGTGGCACCGGCTATTGCGGCATTGATCTGCGCTGCCGTGCCGCTGAGCTGTATGCCGTCCGCGTCAGGGTCGCTGTCGTCCAGACCTTTGAGCGCTCCATTGACCGCGGTCAGCGTCAGCGTCATGTCGTCGCCATCGTCGTCGCTCACCGTGAAGTCGGCCAGGGCAGCGGCCAGGCCTACGGTCACGGCCTGCGCCTCGGTGGGCACACCCGCCAGCATGGGCGCGTCATTGACTGGCGCAATGCTGACCAGCGTGCTGCCGCTGGCGGGCGGCATGTCGCTGCCGTCGTTGAAGCTCCAGTCAATGCTCACGCTCGCGGGCGGGGCATCGCTGGTGTTGGCATAGGTCAGGGAACTCAGGGCCTGGTTCACGCGCGCCTGCGTGGCCTGGGTGTTGAAGGTGACGGCCAGTTGGCCCTCCACCTGGGAATGGCTGCCTATGCGTATCCCGGACAATTCAACGCCGCCGTCATCGGTCAGCACCAGGGCGCCGCTGGCACCAAACATATCCTGAGCATGGGCGCCGCCGTTGCGCGCCAGGGTCAGGCTTGCTCCCGCGTAATGGCCCTGGGCGGCAAGCTCGGCGTCAAAGACCGCGACCGCGGAATCCAGCACCACGGGCGCGCGATTCTGGGTATAACTGACCGGGTCGCCTAGCGTATCGACAGGTGGGGTCGAGGTATTTAACGTGGTGTCCAGACTGCCGTCGGCGTTCAGGCGTATCAGGCTGAAGTCATGCTTGCCGTCGCCGTTGTAGCTATTCCCGGCCACCATGATCTTGCCATCGGGCTGCAGGGTGACGCTGAATCCCCGGTCATCACCTTTGCCCACAGACACCAGCATCTTGCCGTTGCCACCAAAACCCTCGTCCAGGCTGCCATTGGCGTTCAGGCGGATCAGACTGAAGTCATCGTTGTTGCCGTTGAGGCTGTACCCGGCCAGCACGATCTTGCCGTCGGACTGCACGGTGACGCTATTCCCCCTGTCAGCACCGTTGCCCACAGGCAGCAGCATCGTACCGTTGCCATTGCTGCCAAAACCGGTGTCCAGGCTGCCATTGGCGTTCAGTCGAATCAGGCTGAAGTCGTAGTGGATACCGCTGCCGTCGCCGCTGTACCCAGCCACCACGATCTTGCCGTCGGGCTGCACGGTAACGCTTTGACCAGCATCATCGCCTCTGCCCACATCCAGCAGCTGCTTGCCGCCTTGTCCAAAGCCCTCGTCCAGGCTGCCATCGGCGTTCAGGCGGATCAGGCTGAAATCGTTGTTGTTGATACCGTTGTCGCTGAACCCAGCCACCACGATCTTGCCGTCGGGCTGCACGGTAACGCTTTGACCAACATCATCGCCTCTGCCCACATTCAGCAACTTCTTACCGCCTTCCCCAAAGCCCTCGTCCAGGCTGCCATCGGCGTTCAGGCGGATCAGGCTGAAATCTTTCTTGTTGATACCGTTGTCGCTTTCCCCGGCCACCACGATCTTGCCGTCGGGCTGCAGGGCGACGCTTTGACCAAAATCATCGACGCCGCCCACATCCAGCAACTTCTTGCCTCCTTCCCCAAAGCCCTCGTCCAGGCTGCCATCGACGTTCAGGCGGATCAGGCTGAAATCGTACTTGTTGATACCGTTGTCGCTGAACCCAGCCACCACGATCTTGCCGTCGGGCTGCAGGGTAACGCTTTTGCCAGAATCACTACCACTGCCCACGGGCACCATCAGCTTGCCTGTGCCCGTGGGCACGGCAAATGTAGGCGCGGTATTGATCGGCGGCTCCACTGCGGTAAAGGCGTAATGGCTGATCGCACTCATCTGGCCGTCATCGGCCGTGATACGCAGATGCCCCTGGCCCACACCATCGGCAGTGAAAGTGGCCTTGGCCAGCGCGGCGCGGATTTCCGCCGCCGTGCCGCTCAGCTGTATGCCGGGCGCTTCGTCGTCGCCATCGGTCAGGCCCCCAAGGACGCCCCCCACTCGCCCCAGGCCATCGAGCACTTCCAGGGTCACGGTCAGCTCGGCGTCGCCGGCATGGGCAACCACGATATCGGCCAGCGCTGTCGCCCGGCCTACATGCACGAACTGCGCGATGCCGGGAATGCCGGTCAGCAGCGGCGCGCCCTGGACCCCGATCTCGACGCCGCCGCCGATACCCACCTCGCCGTTGCCGGTGCCCACTGAGGCTCCATCGCCTATCTCCTTGGTCACCTCGCCCAAGCGCAGCGCGGTCTGGCCCTCGAGGCTTGCCCCGGCAAGCCGAGCATCCCCAAGGCGTTCGAAAGTACGAGAGCGTGAATTCGGCATATCAAGGACCTCGGTGAAAGGTTGAAAGCAAGCGGGCTTCACTTTTCGGCGTGGAGTCCGCCTGATGCTGAGTGTGTTACCCGCCGCCCCCCTGAGTTCCCTGCCCGCGCGTAGTGCCTGGGCGGGACACAGCCCTCTGTCGCCTGCGCGCGCTGCAGACGCTTTTTCTCCAGCCCTTTGCGCCGCGTCTAGGGTTAGCCCCCATTCTTGAACTTACCTGCCGAACGGTAGAATTATTTCAACAGGAAGGTCCAAGCCCTTGCCGGGGCATGCGCAAGGCATGCCACGCACTTTCACAAAGGATTGCAGCAGCATGTTGATTCGACATTTACGCCTCGGTCTTGCCGCCCTTTTCGCCCTCTTCGCCCTTTTTTGCGCCGTCGCGGCGCAGGCGCAATCGGTGCAGAGCTTCCCGACCAAGCCGGTGCAGATCATCGTTCCCTATGCCGCGGGCGGCGTGACCGACATCCTGGCGCGCATCGTCGCCCAGCGCCTGTCCGAGCGCTGGAAGCAGCCGGTGATCGTCGACAACCGGCCCGGCGCGGGCACGGTGATAGGCACGGCGGCCGCGGCCAAGGCGCCGGGCGACGGCCATACGCTGCTGATCACGGCTTTCGGCTTCACGGCCAACCAGGTGCTGGTGCCCAACCTGCCATACAACCCGGCAGCGCTCGCTCCGCTGGCAATGCTCGCCGATTCGTACAGCTACCTGTACGTGAATGCCGCCGTGCCCGCCAACAACATTCCCGAGTTGATTGCCTATGCCAAGGCCCATCCCGGCATGACATTCGCCTCGTCGGGCAATGGCTCCAGCCCGCATATCGCGGCCGAAGGCTTTGCCGGGCGCACCGGCATAGACATCGTGCATGTGCCCTACAAGGGCAATGGCCCGGCGATCAACGATCTGGTCGGCGGTCAGGTGCAGGCGCTGTTCGACAGCTCGGCAACGATGAGCTTTGTGCAGACCGGCAAGCTCAAGGTGCTGGGCATAGGCAGCAGCGCGCCCATCAAGCGCTCGCCCGACATCGTGCCGATCGCCAAGTCGGGCGTGCCCGCGCTGGCCGACTTCACGGCCAGCGGCTGGTTCGGCATGTTCCTGCCCGCGTCCACGCCGCAGGAACTGCAAAAGAAGATCTACGCCGACGTGCAGGCCGTGCTCGAGACCCGGGACATGCACGACGCGATCTACAAGACCGGGCTGGAGCCCGCGCTGATGACGCAGCAGGGCTTTGCCGACTACCTCAAGAAGACGCTTGCCACCTGGGCGCCGGTGATACGCGAACGCAAGATCCGCCTCGACTGATACGCCCGGAACATTCCTCATGACACACACCACCACTTCCATTCCCGACATGCCCGCGCTGGGCCGCCTGGCCGGCCGGCGCATCGTGGTGACCGGCGCGGGTTCGGGCATAGGCGCGGCCATTGCCCAGCTGTTTGTCGCCGAAGGCGCCAAGGTCGCGGCCATCGACCAGAACGTCGCCGGCATCCACGCCTATTTCCAGCCCGGTGACGGCATCGCACTCAAGGCCGATGTCTCCAACGAAGCCTCGGTGGGCCAGGCCATAGACAGCGCGGCCCAGGCGCTGGGCGGCATCGACGGGCTGGTGAACGCCGCGGGCATCGCCAACGGCGAACTGCTCAGCGAGGTGAGCCTGGAAGACTGGCGCCGCGTGATCGACGTCAATCTCACGGGCAGCTTCCTGCTGGCGCGCGCCTGCTACCCGCATCTGCGCCAGGTGCAAAACAGCACCATCGTCAATTTCTCCTCGGGCCAGGGTCTGCAGCCGTTCATGCGCCGCGGCGCCTATGCGGCGTCCAAGGCCGGCGTGATCTCGCTGTCGAAGTCGCTGGCCATGGAATGGGCGCCGATACGCGTCAACACCATCTGCCCGGGCGCGGTCGACACCCCCATGGTGCGCAAGGGCTACGACCCCGAAGTGCTGCGCACCCAGGTGGGCGCGCGCTATGCGCTGGGCCGCGTCGCCGAAGCCGTGGAGATCGCGCGCGCCGCGCTCTACCTCACGGGCGGCGAATCCTCGTTCATCACCGGCGTCGCCCTAGCGGTCGACGGCGGCCGCAGTTACCACTGACCCGAACTCTCCCCCTCTCGCTTCCATGACACAGAACCCTACTCTTTCCGCCGCCGACCCCTATGCCGCATTCCGCGAGGAACTGCTGGAATTCACGCAACAGCCCGAACTCGCCGCGCTCAAGAAGAAAGTGCGCAGCAACCAGAAAATGTCGCGCGCGGAGTACAGCGCCTGGCAGAAGGCGCTGCATGCGCGCGGCTGGGGCGCGCCCAACTGGCCGGTCGAATACGGCGGCACGGGCTGGGACCTGCAGCAGCGCTACCTGTTCGAGGAAGTCACGGCCCAGGCTGACTGCCCGCCGGCCTACCACCACGGCATTGGCCACATCGGGCCGGTGATCATGCATTTCGGCAGCGACGAGATCAAGCAGCGCTTCCTGCCGCGCATTCTTGACGGCAGCGAGCACTGGTGCCAGGGCTACTCGGAGCCCGGCGCGGGCTCAGACCTGGCTTCGCTCAAGACCACGGCGGTGCGCGACGGCGACGACTATGTGCTCAACGGCCAGAAGATCTGGACTTCGCATGCCCAGGAAGCCGACATGATGTACACGCTGGTGCGCACCTCGAACGAAGGCCGCAAGCAAGCCGGCATCTCGCTGCTGCTGGTGCCGCTGGACACGCCCGGCATCGAAGTGCGCCCCATCCACACCATAGACCAGTGGCACCATGTCAACGAGGTCTTTCTCAACGACGTGCGCGTGCCGGTGAAGAACCTGGTGGGCGTCGAAGGCGAAGGCTGGAAATGCGCGAAGTTCCTGCTTGACCGCGAACGGCTGTCGCCGGCTACCGTGCCGCGCCTGGCGCGCCAGCTCGAACAGGTGGCCGAACTGCTGGTGCAGAAAATGCAGTCCCACCCCAGCCTGCCCAGTATCCACGCGCTGCAGGAGCGGCTGTTCCTGGCCCAGGCTTCGACCAAGGGCGCGCGCCAGATGCTGCTCAGCGCCATCCAGGAGGAAATGCAGGGCACGCTGGCCTCGTCCAAGTCCTCGGCGCTCAAACTCCACACCTCGGAGCTTTCGCAGCAGATCGTCGGCATTGCCTTTGACATCGCCGGCCCCGAGTACGCCGCGCGGCTGGTGCCCGAAGTCGAAGCACCCGATGGCAGCGACGACCTGGACATCGAACGCCAGCTGACCCACACCTATCTGTTCTACCGTTCGCGCACGATTGCCGGCGGCACCAGCGAAGTGCAGAAGAACGTGATTGCCCGCGACCTGTTTGGAGCCTGAGATGAATTTCCATGTGACCCCCATGTTCCCCGGCGACCTGTATGACTCAAGCGACCGCATGGCCGCAGCGGGCGCGGCCGACTGGCATCAGATTCTCGAACTCGGCTGGCAGGGCGTGCTGGTCGCCGAAGACCACGGCGGCGTGGGCGCGACGCTGGCCGAGTTCTCGGCGATTGCCGAGGCCGCGGGCCGCCATGCACTGGCCCTGCCGCTGATCGCGC
>JBBKVU010000389.1:0-5769 GCA_037968595.1 Comamonas sp. | reverse complement strand
GTGCAGGCCTGCGCCGCGGCGCGGGTGTCCCTCGTGCCCCAGGGCGGCAATACCGGCCTGGTCGCGGGCTCGGTGCCCGACGCGTCGGGCGGCCAGGTGGTGCTGAGCCTGCGCCGCATGGCCGCGCTGCGCGAGATCGATCCGCAGAACATGACGATCACCGTCGAGGCCGGTTTCGTGCTGCAGGCGCTGCAGGAAACCGCCGATGAAGCCGGCTTCCTGTTCCCGCTGAGTCTGGGCGCCGAAGGCAGCTGCACCATTGGCGGCAACCTGGCGACCAATGCGGGCGGCACCCAGGTGGTGCGCTACGGCAACGCGCGCGAACTGTGCCTGGGCCTGGAAGTGGTCACGGCGCAGGGCGAAGTCTGGGACGGGCTCTCGGGCCTGCGCAAGCACAACACCGGCTACGACCTGCGCGATCTGTATGTGGGCAGCGAAGGCACGCTGGGCGTGATCACGGCGGCGACGCTGCGGCTGTACCCCAAGCCCGCGGCCCAACTCACGGCCTGGGTCGCAGCGCCTTCGCTTGAACATGCCTGCGAGCTGCTGGGCATGGCGCACCAGCATCTGGGCGCCAGTCTCACGGGCTTCGAGGTGATGAACCAGTTCGCGCTGGGCCTGGTCGACAAGCATTACCCCCATCTGCGCGTGCCGATGTGGCAGCAGACGCCCTGGTGCGTGCTGATCGAAGTCTCGGACGCGGAATCCGAAGCGCATGCACGCGGGCTGTTCGAGCGCATGCTTGAAGCCGCGCTGGAGCAGGGCGTGATTGCCGATGCCATCGTTGCCGAGAACATGCGCCAGGCACATGACCTGTGGCATATCCGCGAGAGCATCACGCTGGCGCAGGTGGAAGAGGGCTTCAACGTGAAGCACGACATCTCGATTCCCATCTCGCTGATTCCGGCGTTCGTGCGCGATGCCGACGCCGCGCTGGCCGCGGCCTTTGAAGGCATACGCTTCGTGAACTTCGGTCATCTGGGCGACGGCAACCTGCACTACAACATCCAGGCGCCGGCCGGCGTCGATGCCAGGACCTTTGTCGCGCAATGCGAGGAACAGGTCAGCGCCATCGTCTACGCCACCGTGAGCAAGTACCGCGGCTCGATTTCGGCCGAGCACGGCATAGGCGAACTCAAGCTGCACAAGCTGCCCCAGCACAAGTCAGCGACGGCGCTGGCGCTGATGCACAGCATCAAGAACGCGCTCGATCCCCTCAACACCCTGAACCCGGGCCGGGTGCTGCAAGCCTGACCTGTCCTCTTGCCCTGACTCCTGCGACCACCATGTCTTCATTCGTGAACTCCGACCAGATCCGCGATCTGTTTTCCCAATCCATGTCGGCGATGTACCGCCAGGAAGTGCCGCAATACGGCACCCTGCTTGAACTGGTGGCGGACATCAACCGCGCCACGCTCGAACGCGATCCCGAGCTGCGTCAGCAGCTGCAGGACGCAGGCGAGCTCGGCCGCATCGATGTCGAGCGCCACGGCGCGATCCGGCTTGGAACGCCCGAGGAACTGGCGACGATGCGCCGCGTGTTTCGCGTCATGGGAATGCACCCTGTCGGCTACTACGATCTGTCGGTGGCCGGCGTGCCGGTGCATGCGACGGCGTTTCGTCCCGTCGATGACGAGGCGCTGCGCATCAACCCGTTTCGCGTCTTCACTTCGCTGCTGCGCCTGGAGCTGATTGCCGACCCCGCGCTGCGCGCACAGGCCCAGCAGATCCTGGCGCGCCGGCGCATCTTCACGCCGCGCGCGCTGGAGCTGACGCTGCAGTGCGAGACCGCGGGCGGACTGGACGCGCAGCAGGCCGCCGAATTCGTGCGCGAAGCCACGCAGACCTTCCGCTGGCACGGCGAGGCCACGGTCAGCCACGACACCCACCAGCAGCTGCTGGCGGCGCACCGGCTGATTGCCGACGTGGTCTCGTTCAAGGGCCCGCACATCAATCATCTGACGCCGCGCACGCTGGACATCGACGCCGCCCAGGCCGAGATGCCGCGCCGCGGCGTGGCCGCCAAGGATGTGGTCGAAGGGCCGCCGCGCCGGCGCCACCCCATCCTGCTGCGCCAGACCAGCTTCAGGGCGCTGGAAGAAGCCATCGTGTTTGCCGGCGACGGCGCTGCCGGCGCCCACACCGCGCGCTTTGGCGAGATCGAGCAGCGCGGCGCGGCCCTTACGGGGGCCGGCCGGGCGCTCTACGACCGCCTGCTGGGCCAGGTGCGCTCCATGGGCAATGCGGGCAGCACGGGCAATGACTACGCCGCGCGGCTGGACGCGGTGTTTGCGGAATTTCCCGATGACCTCGAAGCCATGCACGACCAGCAGCTGGCGTTCTTCCGCTATGCGGTACGCGACCAGGCGGCCTTTGCCCAGGCCGCGGCCAGCGGCGCGGGCTTTGATCTCCCAGCCTTGCTGAGCGCACATATCGTCGAGGCCCGGCCCATCGTCTATGAAGACTTCCTGCCGGTGAGCGCGGCCGGCATCTTCCAGTCCAACCTGGGCGGCACCGAGCAAAAGAGCTACGCGGCCAATGCGGCCAAGGAACTGTTCGAGGCGGCGCTGCAAGCCCCGGTGGCCGACGAAATTGCGCTGTATGCGCAAAGCCAGCAGGCATCGATCGATGCCCTGCAGCACGCCTACAGCGCATTGCAGCCGGCCTGAAGGCGCCAGCAACAACAAAGGGCCTCGCAAGGCCCTTTGTTGGCTGGGCTAAATCAGCCCTGGATCAAGTGGTGTCAGCTATCAGCGTTGCTGCTGTTTGTTGGACGAAGGGTTGGACTGCTGCTGTTGCCCCGTGGAAGAGGTCTTGCTGCCCGGCTGCTGGTTTTGGCCGCTTTGCTGTTCATGCTGCTTTTGCATCTTGTCAGCAGGATTGGCCTGGTTTTGATTCTTTTGGTTGCTGTCTTGGTTGTGTTGCTGAACCATAGTCATATCTCCAAAGAGTGAAAAAACCGCTGATTGCGAATCAATCAGCGCCACTCCATGGTGCCCCCCTGGAAAACCCTTGAATGTAGGACTTCGCCGGCTTGGCCGGCGTTTTTCGTTAGCGTTTGAAACCCGTGTTTCCTCGGGTTGGATCAGTGCGCGAAATGTACGTCACGGTCCGGTTTCACTGCGCTTGCAGCGCCAGGTTGCGCAGCGCCTGGCCCGTGAGTCGGTAGCGTATCCACTCGTTTTGCGGCTCGGCGCCCAGGCTGTCATAGAAGGCAATCGACGGCGCGTTCCAGTCGAGCACGCTCCATTCAAAGCGCCCGCAGTCGCGCTCGACGGCAATCCGTGCCAGGTGGGCCAGCAAGGCCTTGCCCGCGCCCTGGCCGCGGCTGTCGGGCGAAACGTAAAGGTCTTCGAGGTACAGGCCGTGCCGTCCCTGCCAGGTCGAATAGTTGAAGAAGTAGACCGCGAAGCCCAGCGGCTGCTCGCCGTTCATGCACATCAGCCCGTACACGGCGGGCTGCGCGCAAAACAGCGTGCGGTGCACATGCTCGGGCGTGGCCAGCACTTCGTGCTCGGCATTTTCATAGATCGCCAGGTCGCGGATGAAGCGCAGGATCTGGTCGGTATCGGCAATGGTGGCGGGGCGGATCAGCAAATCGGACATGTCGGCGGAATCAGTGGGACAAGGGGGCGGAGCAGGTGTTTTCCAGGCAGCGCTGGATCACATGGAAATGGTCTTCGAAGAACCGGGTCTCGAGCTCCGCCAGCTGCGCCAGCGGCACCCAGCGCGCCAGTGCGGCATCGTCGTCGCCCTGCACGGCAGGCAGCTGGTCGCGCTGGCCCAGGTCAAACACATGCACATGGGTGATGGTGCGCCCGCGCAGGCTGCGATCGGGGTGGTCGAACACCTGCACGCCCTGCAGCGCGGCTTCCAGTGTCGCGGCATCGAGCGCGCAGCCGGTTTCCTCGCGCAGCTCGCGCAGGCAGGACTGCCAGAGGCTGTCGCGCGGCTCGACAAAGCCGCCGGGCAGGGCCCACAGGCCCTTGCCCGGCGCCTGGCCGCGCTCTATCAGCAGCAGATGGCCGTTGCACAGCAAAAGGGCATCGACGGTGACGAACACCGGCGGGTAGGGCGCGCCGGCCCAGGCGTCGCGGTACTTGCGCAGCATGGCGGCTTCGAGCTGCATGGCGCTGTAGTCGGGCGTGTCCATCCAGGACCGCAGGAAATCAAGCACCGGCGCGGGTACCTGTGGCGCCAGCGCGGCAAGCACCTCGGCGCGCGGCGCGGCCTGCGCATTCCAGTAGATCTCGCGCAAGGGCGTGGCGTCAAACGCGCCCAGCCGCGGCAGGCTCAGCAGCTGCCAGCCGGGAAAGCTCTGCAGGTAGCTGCTGCTGCTGTCCTTGAAGTGGCCGACCAGCGCAATCGCCGCGCCCTGCGGCACCAGCGCCTGCACGCCGCTGCGCACGGCTTCGACCCAGCGCGCCTCGTTGTAATGGTCGCGCACGGGAATGCAGTGCACGCGCGCGCGCTCGGCCGGCGCCAGGCAGGCCTGCACCATGGCTTGGCGCTCCTGCCAGGTGAACGGGTTCTTCGGGCTGCGTGCCTGGTGGGCGCTGCCCAGCACCACGACCACCTGCTGCGCCTGCTGCAGCGCCGCCTGCAGCAGCGCCATGTGGCCCTTGTGCCAGGGCTGGAAACGCCCGATCAGCACGGCGGTGTGCGGCGGCGAAGACAGGGAGGAATCAGAAGACAAGGCCATGGTTTTCCAAGAACAAGCATGTCCCAGCTCGGGGGCGCCGAGCAAGGGCCGTCCCGCAGCGAGGGTGCCGTCCCCCTCCACCGAAGGATGAAAGGGGGAAGCCGCGTGGGCGGCTCAGGGGGTGCTAAGGATAATACGCCGCGATCGGCATCTGCCGGCCCGTGCCGAACGCGCGCGGACGCACCCGCAGTATGGGCGGCGCCTGGCGGCGCTTGTACTCGCTGCGGTAGATCATGCGCTGCACCTTGTCGACCAGCGCCGGTCCTTCGGGCTGCAGCAGCAGCGCGTCGACGAACTGGCGCGCACTGGCGTATTCGAGGCCGGGCAGGTGCGTGCCTTCGATCAGCAGCTTGAGGACTTCATCGAGCACGGCATAGGGCGGCAGGCTGTCCTCGTCCTTCTGGTCGGGAGCGAGCTCGGCCGACGGCGGCTTGGCTATGATGACCTGCGGAATCAGCTCGCGTCCGGCCGTCAGGTTGATGTGGCGCGACAGCGCGAACACTTCGGTCTTGTAGATGTCGCCCAGCAGCCCCAGGCCGCCGTTGGTGTCGCCGTAGAGCGTGCAGTAGCCGACCGAGACTTCCGACTTGTTGCCGGTGGTCAGCAACAGGTGGCCAAAGGCATTTGAATGCTCCATCAATATCGTGCCGCGGATGCGCGCCTGCAGGTTCTCCAGCGGCAGGCCCTGCAGCGGCTGGCCGAAGCTTTGCGCAAAGCCCTGGGCATAGCGCTCCACCAGCTCGCCTATGGGATGGTGGTGCAGCGTGATGCCCAGGTTGGCGCACAGCGCCACCGAGTCGTCGACCGAGCCCGCCGAGGAAAAGCCCGAAGGCATGGTCACGCCAACGACATTCTCGGCGCCCAGCGCCTCGACCGCCAGCGCCAGCGTCAGCGCGCTGTCTATGCCGCCCGAGCTGCCGACCACGGCCTGGGAAAAGCCGCAGCGGCGCGCATAGTCGCGCAGGCCCAGCACGATCTGTTCGCGGTAAAAGGCCATCGTCGACAAACCCATCGCCGGTACCGGCGCCAGGACCGCACCGTCAGCCGCGCTGAAGTGGCCCTTGTCG
>JBBKVU010000388.1:0-2820 GCA_037968595.1 Comamonas sp. | reverse complement strand
AGCGTGGCCGCGCCAGCCCTGGTGGCGGCAGAGCTGCTGCTGGCCGGCTGGCTGCTGGCGGGCGGCACGCGCCTGCCGATGTTGCTGTCGCTATTGCTGCTGAGCACGCTCACCGCCATCCTGATCTACCGCTACTTCACGCACAGCGTGGTGCGCTGCAGTTGCTTTGGTGAAGCGGCGCGGCCCGTCTCGCGCTACGATTTGCTGCGCAATGTGCTGGTGGTCGGCATCAACGGCGCCTACTTTGTGCTGGCGCAAGAGACGGCCTTGCCCTTCGCCACCACCGTATTGGCCGCCGGCCTGGCGGCCATCGTCTGCGTGGTCACGATTTCCCTGCACGAGATCGCCACTTTGGCAAAGGCCGACTGATGGATTCCACGACCTTGCAACTGGTGCTGGCGGCACTGGCGTTTGCCCTCGCCGGCAACATCTGGCTCAGCCTGGCCGTGCTGCGCGCCAGCCGCCGCGAACGCATCGCGCCCACGGCGCTGGTGCCGGGCCAGCCCCTGCCTGCCGTGCAAGCCAGTCCCTTGGCTGGCGGCGCGCGTTTTCAACCGGGCGCCGGCGGCCAGGCGACAGTGCTGCTGTTCCTGGCCAGCCGCTGTCCGAAATGCGAGGAAAAGCTGGCCGGCATCGAACAGCTGCTGCCGCTGGCGCGGGAAGCTGGCCTGGCCCTGTGGCTGCTCAGCGAAGAGCCGGCCCGCCGGCTGCGCGCCTTTTTGCCCGGTAACAGCCTGCGGGCCGTCACGGCGCGGCTTGCGCTGCGCGACTACCGGCGCGTAAATCCGCTGATGAGCTCGCCCTCCTATGTATTCGTCAGTCACCTGGGCACAGTGGAAGCAGCCGGCCTGATCGGCGACGAAGACTGGCTGGCCCTCGTCGGACAACTGGCTGACGATATGGCAGAGGAGCGCGCCGCATGAGACATATACACTTCGGCCCGCATTTTGAACGCCTGCGCCTGCTGTATCCCGTGCGCTGGCGCATTGCCGCCGGCTTGCTGTGCATGGCCCTCACCGTGGGTGCGCAGCTGGCCTTCCCGCAAGCCATCGCGTATTTCATCGACAACGTGGCGGAACTGACGCGGCGCGGCGTCACGCCGGGCATGGTCGCCGCCATGCTGGTCTTCAGCCTGCTGTATGCGCTGGCCTCGGCCGCGCGCTTCTACCTGCTACAGTCAAGCGGCCACATGATCGTCATGGGTGTGCGCCGTCGCCTGTTCGACGTGGTGATCAACCAGCCCATCGCCTTCTTCGACAAACATCACGGTGGTGAACTGAACAGCCGGCTCACGTCCGACGTCTCGGCCCTGCATGAAAGCCTGACCATCGGCGCGGCCAATGCCCTGCGCTCGCTGTGCGTCTTTGTGGGCGGCATCGCCATGCTGCTGCATTTGTCACCCATGCTGAGCCTGCCCCTGGCCCTGTTCATTCCCATCAGCCTGTATCTCGGCAAGTTGTCAGGTAGCAATTACCGGCAACGCGCGCGGGCCATTTCAGCCAGCCTGGCCACCAGCGGCAAGGTGGCGCAGGAATACTTTGCCCATGCGCGCCTGGTGCAGGCCTTCAACCAGCAAGGGGGCGCCATGGCCCGCTACGCGCAAGCCATGCGAGAACTGCTGGGCGTATCCCTGGCCGGCACGCGGCTGCTGGCCGTGTTCCAGGGCGCGCAAGGGCTGCTGGCTTTTGTTGCCCTGCTAACCACGCTGTGCTTCGGCGCCCACCTGATCGGCCAGGGCCGCCTGAGCGTGGGCGAGCTGACGGCCTTCGTCATCTATGCCAGCATGGTGACGGACACGGCCGGCTCCATCAGCGAATTCTGGAACACCTGGATGCGCACCATGGGTTCGACCGACCGCATCTTCGATATCCTGCGCAGCCACCGTGCCGTGCCCGAGGCGGCACCGCAACCGCCGCTGGCCGGCCATATCGCGCTGCGCGAGGTGTGCTTTTCATATCCCGAGCGCACGCAGGTCACGGCTCTCGACGGCGTCAGCCTGGCCATACGGGCGGGCGAAAAAATCGCCCTGGTCGGCGCTTCGGGCGCGGGCAAGTCCACCATCGCCAGCCTCGTGCTGGGCCATTACCAGCCTGACGCGGGCTGCCTGCAGTTCGACGGCATCGATGCGCGCGTGTTCGGTGTGGCGCAGCTGCGCCGCCAGATGGCCGTGGTGGAACAGGAACCGGCCCTGTTTTCCGGCAGCATCGCCGACAACATCGGCTTTGCCGTGCCGGACCGGCAAGTGACGCGAGTAGAGATGGTCGCGGCGGCGCGCCTGGCGCACGCCCACGACTTCATTGCGGACTTTCCTGACGGCTACGAGACCCTGGTGGGCGAACGGGGCGTGCAATTGTCCGGCGGACAGAAGCAGCGCATCGCGATTGCCCGCGCCATTCTGCGCTCGCCGAAAATCCTCATCCTGGACGAAGCCACCAGCGCCCTCGACGCCGCCAGCGAACAGCAGGTGCAGCGCGCCCTCGATACGCTGATGCAAGGACGCACCACCATCATCATCGCCCACCGCTTTTCCACCATCGTGAAAGCGGACCGCATCATCGTCATGGACCAGGGCAGGATTTGCCAGCAAGGCACGCACGCCGAGCTGCTGCGCGCGGGCGGCCAGTATGTGCGGCTGATGCAGCAGCAGTTGTCGCAATTCCAGCAGTTGCATGACAGTACGGCAACCCTGTAAAGTGGGCCACGATGAAAAAAACCTACCATGGCAGTTGCCACTGCGGCAGCGTGCGTTTCTCGGCCGAGATCGACCTGGCGGCCCCCAGCCTGCGCTGCAACTGCTCGTATTGCCTGAAAATCCGCTGC
>JBBKVU010000387.1:0-3229 GCA_037968595.1 Comamonas sp. | reverse complement strand
CGCGCGGCCCTGCTTGCGCTCACGGTCATGGGGCCGCTGCTGCCGCGGCGCTGGCGCATCTGCCCGGCGCAAAGCATTGCCCAGGCCAAGCTCGATGCCGCCGTGCAAGCCCGACCCGGCGTGCATATTCTTCCCGCCGAAACCTTGACCGCATGAAACAACGCCTTCTTCGCCACAGCGTGCTGCTGCTCACCTCTTTCGCCCTGAGTGGCTGCGCGCTGACCCGGGTCTCCGATGCCCGGCATTCCAAGGATGTCGACGCACTCAATGCGGTCGGCCTGACCGTCGACGAGGCCCGGGCCGTGGCCGTGAAAAACGGCTTCACCTGCGAGCCGCACCTCGACCGGGATCGCTCGGTGCAGACCTCCACCGGCATACGCAAGACCGACATCCTGCAATGCAACAAGACCTCGGCCGAACTGATCTGCCCGCAGCGCCGCTATGTCGTCTTCAATATCGATCCGCAAAGCGGCAAGGTCTACACGGTGGGCCGGCGCATCACCCAGCAATCATGCTTTTGAAGGACTGACCATGAATCCGCATCTCGCCGCCGTGCCGCTGGCCAAGTCGCACCGCCTGATCAATCACGGCCCCACCGTGCTGGTTTCGGCGCGCCACGGCGGTGTCGACAACGTGATGGCCGCGGCCTGGGCCTGCGCGCTGGACTTCGCCCCGCCCAAGCTCACCGTGGTGCTAGACAAGAGCACGAAGACCCGGGAACTCGTGGAGCGCAGTGGCCGCTTCGTGGTCCAGGTGCCCACTGTCGCCCAACTGCAGCTCACCAGCGCCCTGGGCACGCACAGCCTGGCAAGCGCTCCGGACAAGCTTGCCGCGAGCGGCGTGCAGCTGTTCGGCGTTGACGGCTTCGATCAGCCTTTTGTGGCCGGCTGCTCGGCCTGGCTGGCCTGCGAACTGATTTCCGAGCCGCACAACCAGCAGACCTACGACCTGTTCATTGGCGAAGTCGTGGGCGCCTGGGCCGACACCCGGGTGTTTCGCGACGGCCACTGGCATTTCGCTGACGCCGACCCTTGCTGGCGCAGCCTGCATTACATTGCTGGCGGGCATTTCCATGCGACGGGCGAGGCGCTGCCGGTGCAGCAAGGCGCGCCTTGAAGCCAATATCCTGCAGCTCAGTGCCTACGCCGGCCTGCGCCGTCCTTTCAGGCGGGGCCTGTCCAAGCCTGTCAAGTACCGGCGCTTCGACAAGCTCAGTGCGAACGGTTTTTTTGGCGTCGGCGAAATCAGCCCCGCCAGGCCTTGCCACAAGCCCGGTGCGTGCAGGACTTTCGCTCAGCTGACCTTGGTGAACAAGGCCTTGCGGCTGATGGTCTTGCCCGACAGCATGAACACGCCTTCGCCGGTGTAATGCAAGGTCTGCGGATGCCGGGGCGAGCGCGCCACATGCGCCTTGACGACTTCGAAGACAAAGAAGTTGTAGCGCTCGACCAGTGTGTCGTCGACCAGCCGGCATTCGAAGCACGCATGGCATTCGCGGATCAGCGGCGCGCCGACCTGGTGCGCGGGTTCGGCCGTGAGGCCGAACGCCGCAAACTTGTCGACTTCGGCGCCCGAGCTGTTGCCGATCTTGGCCACGACATCGGTCAGCTTTGTGGTCGGCAGATTGATCACGCATTCGCCACTTTGCCTGACCAGCCCGAAGCTGTGATTGGCGCTGGAAATCACGCAGCCGACCAAGGACGGCGAGAACTCCATGACCGTGTGCCAGCCCATGGTCATGATGTCAGTCTGGCCGCCCCATTGCGAGGACAGCAGCACCACGGGCCCGGGCTCCAGAAAGCGCCGGACCTGCGCTACGGGAAAGTCCTGCTTCTTCATGGCCAGGGCCGGCGCGACCGCTTGCCGGACAGCCTGGGCGCGTACCGGTGACGGCTCATGTGTGCTGGGGTGCCTGCTCGGGCGGTATCTCCAGGGGCGGGGTTCCCAGCGGCGGGTCGGTGGGCACCGGAATCTCGGGTGGCAGGCCAGGTTGCTGCGGTTGCTCCGGCTCCGCGGGCAGCGGGCGAATGGCGGGCTGGCCAGGAATGGTTTGTGCAATCAGGGACATGGTGTGAAATCCTTTCGCATCCAGTGTCGGCACGCCCGGGCTGCGCGCGCGTAAGAATGCACGCCGCTTACGCCATGCGCCGGGCAAGAGTTTGCCCGCGCTCCATGGGCCGGCGACCCGCAAGGCGATAATCGCGGTCTTTGAGCCAACCCACGTGAATCCCATATGCGCATAGGAGAACTGGCACGCCGCGCCGCGTGCACACCCCGGGCGATACGCCTCTACGAAAGCCGCGGGCTGCTGGGCGAAGTCGGGCGCAGCGGCATCTATCGGCAGTATGGGGAAAGCGATCTCGCGGTGGTGCAACTGATACGCCAGGCCCAGGGTCTGGGCTTTGCGCTGTCGCAGCTGGGCGAATTGCAGCGCGTGCATGCGCCGGGCGGCTGGGAGCGCGTTGCCGCGCTGGTCGGCGAACGGCGTGCCGCCGTGGCGCAGGAACTGTTGAAACTGCAGGCGCTCGATGCGCAGTTGCAGGCGCTGCAGCAGGAGCTGCGCGCCTGCGCGGCCAGCGACATGGACTGCAGGCCGCGCGTGGAATACGCGGGCGCTTGACTCTGCCCCGCGGGACACATGGACGATGCAGGCCTGGTTTTTCCAACGCCTTTCATCAAGGATTTCCTGTGTCACCCCGCATTCTTGTCATTCTCGGACAGCCCTCTTCCCACAGCCTGAGCGCCGCCATGGCCCAGGCCTATCGCGAAGGCGCCAGCGCCGCCGGCGCCGAAGTGCGCTTTCTCGCCTTGGGCGACCTGGCTTTCGATCCCATACTGCACCACGGCTATCGGCAGATCCAGCCGCTGGAGCCCGACCTGGAGGCAGCGCAGGCCGAAATCGCCTGGGCCGGGCATCTGGTCTGGGTCTATCCCATCTGGTGGGGCGGCCTGCCGGCGCTGCTCAAGGGTTTTCTGGACCGCGTCTTCCTGCCGGGCTTTGCGTTCAAGTACCGCCCCAACTCGGCGCTGTGGGACAGGCTGCTGGCCGGGCGCAGCGCCGAACTGCTGGTGACCATGGATTCGCCGCCCTGGTACTACCGCTGGGTGCAGCGCCAGCCCGGCCACCGGCAGATGAAGAAGACCATTTTGGAATTCAGTGGAATCAAGCCGGTGCGGGTGCACAGCTTCGGCCCCGTGGTGCGCTCCAGCGACGCCGCGCGCGCCGGCT
>JBBKVU010000386.1:0-3694 GCA_037968595.1 Comamonas sp. | reverse complement strand
GCGTCCAGCTCTTGAAGGCGCTTCAATTTCGCCTGCGCGCCCTCCATGTCGACGCCGAGAATCTTCACCTGCTCGGCGTTGGTTTTGAACACATCCGGGAGCACTGCCAAATTTGTACGCAGCCCCAGCAAATCGCCCGTCAAGAGATTGATCGTCCCGTTGAGCGTGTTTGCCATCAGGTTCAGGGTTGCGAACCCTGTGCGGCCAGCGGCCACCGCAGCACCCTGTCCAAGCGCCGAGAGAGCGCTCGCCCCGTTATTGCTTGCGCCTTCCACCGCGTCGGTGATGGCCTGCATATCGCGAGTCACCGCGTTAAGCTCTCCCGAGATCGCCTTGCTGACGCCGGAGTCCCCGGCCTTTTGCTTCATTCGCTCCCAGGCGTTGTCGAAGCGGTTCACGGCCGCGTCAAGTCGATTTGCCGCGTTTTCCGCTGCGCCGCCCAGGCTCTTTTCCAGCTCGCGCCCAAACTTCGGGAGGAAGTCGTCTGCAACGACCTGCCCCATTTCCAGCATCTTCCCAAGTTCGGCGGTTGTCACGCCCATGGCGCGTGCTGCGATCTGGAAGGCTCCCGGCAGGCGCTCGCCGAGCTGTCCGCGCAACTCTTCAGCCTGCACTGTGCCCTTGGACACCATCTGCTGCAAAGCCAGCAGCACGCCAGTGTTCTGCTCAGCAGACAGCCCCATGACGGCTGAGGCCTTCGCCACCGACTCAAAAACAGCCCGGGCTTTTTCGCCTTCGAGCGCAGTACCTTTCGACGCGGCCTGGAACTGCATGTAAGCCTGCGCCGTGCTGGCGAAGGAAAGACCCAGGGCATCGGTGGTTTTGCGCAAATACGCGATTTCGTCGGCACTTCCGCGGAGAGACGCGAAGTCCAGGCCGATGCGCAACCGCTCCGCAGCCGCGCTGGCCTGGTAAAGAGCTGCCGCAGACTCCTTTGCCCAGCCCACAAGCTGCAGGCCCAAGAATGCTTGCACCCCGCGCACGGCGAGACCCATGCCGGCGCCGAGCCCGTTGCTGGCTTCTGCCATGCGGCTTACGCCCGCCGCTCCGTCTTTCGCATGAGTCCCCACAGCCTGGAACACACGCGCCATTTCCTGAGCGGTGCGGGTTGCATCCGCCTGCGCCTTCGCCATTGCGTTCATTGACGCAGCTGCAGCAGTCGTCACGCTCGCCATTTGGGCGGTAGCCTGAGCCGATGCCGTGGCCTGGGCCTGCATTTCGCGCATCATCTGCTGCACGGACTTCAGGCCCGAGCCAAAGCCATTCAGGCCCGCGCCCGCTTGCGTTGTGGCTGTAGCCATTGACGCCAGGCCACGGCCGGCCAAGCCCGCCGAAGTGGCGACCGCGCCCAGGCCTGCGGTAGATGCACCCATCCCCGAAAGCGCCTTCTTGGCATCGTCTGCGCTCTTAGCGACGCGGCCCACGCCATCGGCAGCTTTCGGCGCAGCCCGGCCGACTTCATCCAAGCCCTTTCCTGCGCCTTCGCCGATGGACTTGAGGCTCTTGCCCGCCTTGGCCGCAGTTTTCTCAACGCCGTCCAGTGCCTTTTCGACTTTCGGACCTTGCTGGGCCAGAGTCTCGAGCGACTTTATGCCGCGCGCGACATCATCCGTTTCCATCTTGAACCCGATGGATGCAATGTCTGTCATATGCGCCTCTGAAAAACAAAAGGCCCGCCGAGGCGAGCCAATGAAAATGCCCGCAGGGCGAACCATGCGGGCATAAAAAAGCCACCCAAAGGTGGCTTGTGTGAATTACTTAATTCGCTACTGCGGGATCAACTCTGTACCGCAGTGCTTGCATTTACGTGCGTCTTTTCGCACCAACTCCCGGCAGTCAGGGCAGCGAACATGGGTTGCTTCTGAAATTCGCCCGCCAATTTCATCGGTTGCCATTGCGGCTTGGCCTATTTTTGGGAGCACAAGAACCAAAATGATCGCGAGCAAGGGCGACAAAATGAACGAAAGCAAAAACCAGCCGAAACCGCTGCGCCCTCGGCTGCTGGCGGCAACCGCGACAACCACCGAAAAGACCAGCCACCCGATAAATATCTCCATATCCCCTCCTGTAGATGGAGGCATGGTAACAAACTGTGCCGCGCTTATTTCTCAGGCTTCGGCGCAAACTCTCGCATCACATCCGTCGCCTCCCACTCCATTACCGTCAGGTCGTCATACAGAGCGGTCCAGGCGTCATCATCGAGCTTCAGCCGGTCCATCAGCGGATAGATGCACTCCCACTGCAGGCCGACCGGCGTGCCGCCCATGGCCGGGAGTTTCCACTTTGTGCCCACGCGCCGGAAAATCTCAAGGGCTGGCTCGTTCTCGGGCCAGACCTCGACGATCTCTGTGGTGTAGTCCTCCAGCTCGAACCCCTCAGACCTGGCCTCGGCCTCGGTGATGGGTGGCTCGAACAGCGCGCGGGCGATGGCCTTCAGTTTCCCAAGCGGCCCTGGAACAGCGCAATGTCGATCTTGGTGAGGATGGCCTGGATCGAGCCGGGCACCAGGTCCTCGAGCTCCACGATGTTTTCCGCGGTGAGGGCGTCTTCCAGATCCCAGCCAGCAGCGGCCTTGACGATGAGGTCTGCATGCTCCTTCACGCCCGAGCCCACCTGCACAGCGAAGCTGAATTCGGCATCCACGGCCTTGCCTTCGATGCGCAATGCGGCCAGGTGCTCATCGCGATGGGTGGCCCATGCGGACTTGCGCAGGCCCTTGACCTTGAGGGTGATGGCCAGATCGTCGCCATCGCGGCGGGCAATCGACACGGGCAGGTCGAACACGGGGGCAGCGCCGCCCAGGGTCTTGAGGCTGAAGGCGGGTACGGATTTTTGGGACTTGGACATGATTGATTTCTTTCAGCGGGAAGAAAGCCCGTGCGCAGCCACCCGCCCCCGCTGAAAGGAGCGAGGCGGCTGCGTCGGTGCAATGGGTGCCCACACGGGCGAAGGAGACCCGCCAGGCGGCGGGCGGTGGTCAGGCGGCGTAGCGGGTGCTGACGTTCTGAGCGTTGATCGAGCCCTTGACCGTCACGGCCTGGCCTTCGGTCAGCGTTTCTTCTTCGTTGAACGCGATCTTTGCGGGGATCAACGTGACGGCGCCGGTCTTGGCGCGGCGGCGCACGACGGTGTCGGCGTTGGTTTCCGACAGCATCTTGAGTGCTTCGTAGGCCGGCGTGCCGATCATGTCGGCGTCCATGTCGAAGGTGCGCTGCACGGCGTTGAAGCCGTCGTTCAGCACGATTTCGACGTCCGACTCGATGAACTTGACGTTCACGGTCTTGGCATCGCCGCCGCTGGAGCCGTGGTTCATGGTGCGGTCCAGATCCACCCAGGTCGACACCTTGCGGACCGTGCCAGCGCCGCCGCCCGGGGTGAACAGCTCGGTGTTCGTGGTGTTGGCGCCTTCCAGCACGAATGCGTCGGTGGTCGCCGTCTTGATGCGGAAGGCGCGGAAATTCAGCCGGCCCCAGCCAGAGTAGACGACGACGATGTCACCGACGCTGAAGCCGTGGGCAACGCAGGAAACGGAGGCCTCCGCAGCGTTGGTGATGGCTGTGATGGTCTTGACCGCGGCCAAGAGGGTGGCGACCGAGTGGATGGTGCCGGTGGGTGTACGTGCCATGATTGGCCCTTTCGAAAGCGAAAAACCCGCCGAAGCGGGTCAAGAAACGCCCTTTCGGGCACAAAAAAA
>JBBKVU010000385.1:0-7352 GCA_037968595.1 Comamonas sp. | reverse complement strand
CGGTCGCAGATCTGCTGCGCCAGTCGGCCAGCCTGGTCCACCGTGCATTGCTCAAGAATCACGGCGAACTCGTCGCCACCCAGCCGCGCTAGGGTGTCGCGCGCTCGAACGACGCCTCTCAGCAGCTTGGCCACCTGCTGCAGAAGTTGATCGCCTACCGAATGGCCACAGGCATCGTTGACGAGCTTGAACTGATCGAGGTCGATGAAAAGCAAGGCGTGCTCGCTGTCTTCCTCGCGTGCCCGGTCCAGCGCGCGGCTTAGCTGCGCTTCGAACTCGGCTCGATTGGTTAGGCCGGTCAGCGCGTCGTGCGTGGCCCGGTAGCTCATCTCGCCCGAGATGCGTCGTTGCTCGGTCACGTCATGGAAGACCAGCACGACGCCGAGAATGTTACCGCGGGGGTCGCGAATGGGTGCGGCGGAGTCTTCGATGCCGAACTCGTCGCCGTGGCGAGAAATGAGCACCGTGTGATTGGCCAGGGCAACGCTCCGGCCTTGCTGCAGGCAGGTGTGCACCGGGTTATCGGTCGGTTGGCGAGAATCTGGGTTGACGACATTAAAGACCTGCTCGATCGGCTTACCCTGCGCTTCGGCTGACGGCCAGCCGGTCATGCGTTCTGCGGCCGGGTTCAGCCAGGTGACTCCACTTTGGGCGTCGGTGGTGATCACTGCGTCGCCAATGGAGTGCAGGGTCACACGCAGTAACTCGTGTTGTTCAGCCAGTCGGTTGGCGAGGTGCCGCATCGGCGTAACGTCCCAATTCGCCCCAACCATTCGCAGTGCCTGACCTTCAGCGTCCCGCGTGACCCGGCCGGAGCCGCTAAGGTAATGCACCGAGCCGTCGGGCCAAACAACTCGAAACTCGGAGCGGAAGTCGCCGCCGCCTTTCAAGCATTCCTGGACTTCGCCTTCCACCCGATTTTTATCCTCGGGGTGGAGATGGCGGGCCCACAGCGCATCACCCTCCGTACCCGGGCCCATGGGCATACCGTACAGCGCGTACATCTGGGCATCCCAGGTGAGCGACCCGGCATCCACCTTCCATTCCCACAGACCGATGCCGCCACTTTCAGTGGCGAGCGCTATGCGCTCGTGGGCGCTTTCGAGCATCGTCCGGTTCGTGACCCGGAGCGTAATGTCCTGAAAGGCTCCAAAAAGACGCACTGGCTGACCATCTTGGAACTCTGCATGGCCAACAGCGCGCACCCAGATACGTTGCCCACTGCGTTGAATAACGGGCAACTCTACGTCCCAGTCCCGGCCATCAGTCACGGCTTTGGTTATGGCGGCTTCGATCACCGGTCGGGCTTCGGGCGCATAAAACTCGATTGCTTCGGCAAGCTGCGGCTGGTAGCCCGGTTCCAAACCATGGATGCGGCAGGTCTCCCTGGACCACTCAACACGGCCGCTGGCAATGTCGAGCTCCCAACCGCCTACCTGAGCAATAGCGCCGGTGCGGTTGAGCAGCTCTTCGCTCTTTCGAAGCTTCTCTTCCTGCGCCTTGCGAGGTGTGATGTCTAGGTGCGTGCCAAACATCCATTCCGGTTGTCCGTCCGGCGTGCGGGTGAGTAGTCGCCCGCGGCTGAGTATCCACACCCAATGGCCCTCGCGGTGGCGCATTCGTGCCTCGCATTCGTATGCCGCCGCTTCGCCAGAGAAGTGCGCCTGAAGCAGCGCGTTCGAGCGCACCAGGTCGTCGGGATGTGCCAAGTCCGTCCAGGTCTTGATGGTGGTCGGCTTTAGTTCGTCGATGGTCAGGCCAACCATCTCGGCCCAACGCTCGTTTAAGCAGGTCTCGCCTGTTTGTACATTCCATTCCCAGGTGCCGGCGCCGGTGCCCTCAATGATCGCGGCCAGCCGTTGCCGCTCGCTTTCGAGCGCACGACGTTCAAGCAGCCGCTCGGTAATGTCTTCCACCGACCCCACGTAGTCTGTGACCTCGCCATTCGTGTCGAGCACCGGACGGGCGATGGAACGGACATGGCGCACCGTGCCATCGTCGCGACGCACCCTGAACTCCATATCGAACTCGCGCTTCAGTCCCATTGCTAGATCCCACTCTGCGAAGGCGCCGGCCTTGTCTTCAGGGTGTATGGTGCTACTCCAGTCATTGCCGAGGGCTTCGCTTTCGGACAAGCCATAAATGGCCTGCCAGCGCGCATTCGCATAGGTGCACGCACCGGCCGCATCGGTTGCGTACACGCCGAGCGGAGACGCCTCGCTGAGGGTGCGAAACCGCGTTTCGCTTGCCACGAAAGCGCGAGCCATCCTCCTGGATTCAAGCGCTTGGACTGCGGCGATTGACAAGAGTCTCAAGGCTTCGCGTTGCTGCTCGCTGAGCTTGCGGGGCACGCGATCGAGCACACACAGGGTGCCAACGTGTGCACCATTACTCAAGCACAAAGTTGCACCGGCGTAGAAGCGGATATCTGGCGCCCTGGCGACCAGGGGGTTGTCTGCGAACCGGGGATCGGCCAACGCATCGGGCACCTCGAATAACCCTTTGTGCAGGATGGCATGAGCACAGAACGCCACGTCGCGCGGCGTCTGGGTGACGCCATGTAAGCCGACGTTGGCTTTGAACCACTGACGGTCGCTGTCTATCAAGCTGACTAGCGCTATTGGTACACCGCAGATCAATGCAGCCGTCGCCGCTAAAGCGTCGAACTCCCGTTCGGGTGCAGAATCGAGGATGTCGAGTCGTTCGAGGGCCCGCAAGCGCTCGGGTTCATCCAATGGCATCGGTGCTGTCAACATGATGTGGCCTTAATCTCAGTTGCTCACCGATTGTCACGACTATTTCTTGTTGTTGAGCACCTGATTTACCCCTCAATAGATGCTTTTAGACGGTAAATCGGAGAAACATCGTCAATTTTGGATTTTCGCGCTATCTTCAAGTTCTCTCGAATCCGGCGTGGCTTTGCTGATCGGCGGAATTTTCTCGTGTGACAGTGTCGGAGAACTTTGAATGAGGCGGGTAGCGAGCCCGTATCAATGGGCTCGTGATCTCACCCGCTTTGACAAAGTTGAACCTGGGTTTGGCTCGTAAGTTCGTCAATTGCGAGTACTGCGAGTAGGTCAAGGCCTGGAAGGATGCGGGCAAGGCGCCACGCGCCGATCGGATTCGGCACACGGAGAAGGGTAGGGTGCGTCGTCATGTCGTCATGTCGTCAGGCCCGTGCTATTGGAAGCTCAGACCACTCTGTGGTGTATCGCGGAGTTCGGTGCTCTTGGCGCATGCTCCAGTCTTGGTTGGCGCGCGTCTGGCCCGTGCTGGCCACATGCACAGTCCCTTTGCCGTAGCGTGCGTTGAGCCCATCCAGCGCTGACATCAGCGGACCCAGATCGCGCGCTGGCGGATCTTCAAAGGCCAGCTCGTCCTGGTGCACATCTGGGCCGACCAGGTCCATCAAGATCACGCCCGCCTTGATCAGATTGAAACCGGGCAGGTAGATGGCGCGCATGCCCGCGGCCGCAGCGTCGACAAGCAAGCGTGTGTCCGCGGTCGGGCGCACCAGCGGCACCACAATCGAACGGCTGAAGCGCGGGCCCTCTCTGTGCGGTGAGGTGTGGGCGAAGACTTGGATCAGGCTGGCCCGGCCATCTTGCTTGCGCAGCTTCTCTGCGGCGCGCGTTGCAAATGCGCTCACGGCTTCGATCAGTGGGGGTAGGTCGGTCACGGGACGACCGAAGGAACGCGTGCAGGCAATCATCTGTTTTGGCGCTGGCGCATCGTCAAGCTCGATGCAGCTCTGGCCCTGCAGCTCCAGCACGGTCCGCTCGAGCACCACACTCCACCGGCGTCGAACGGTCGAAGGATCGAGCCGGCACAGCAACTGCGCATTCCAGATGCCGCCCTCGATCAGCGCCGCGCCGATGCGCTTGCCGACGCCCCAGATGTCTGTGACCGGGGTGCACTCGAGCACCAGCTGCATTTCTTGCGGCGACAGCTCTGCGAAGTTACACACGCGCGCCAGCTTTGCTGGATAGCTGCCGGGCTTGCGCTCGGCCGACTTTGCGACGTTGTTTGCGAGCTTGGCCAGGGTTTTGGTGGAAGCGATCCCTATGCCGCAAGGGATGCCCACCCATCGTTCGATGCGCTCGCGCACGGCCCAGGCTCGCCGCGTGACGTCGCGCACGCCATGCAGACCGATGAATGATTCGTCGATGCTGTAAATCTCTTGCGTCGGGCCCAGGCCTGCGGCCAGCGACATCATGCGATCGCTCATGTCGCCGTAGAGCGCGAAGTTTGCTGAAAGGGCGACCAGACCGTCCGTGTCTGCCAGGTGGCGAATCTCGAACCAGGGCTGACCCATCTTCACGCCCAGGGCCTTGGCCTCATCGCTGCGCGCGATTGCGCATCCGTCGTTGTTGCTGAGCACGATGACGGGCCGCCCGATGAGCGCAGGACGGAAAACGCGCTCGCAACTCACATAGAAGTTGTTGCCGTCGACAAGCGCGAACATGGCTATTTCCGAAAGCGTTTGATGCTGGCGGTGACCACGCCCCAGACTTCGACCATCTGGCCCTCGCGCGGAATGATGTCGGGGTAGGTGGGGTTGGCGGCGCGCAGCTTGAACTGTCCGAACCGCTGATGCAGGTATTTCACGGTGAATTCGCCGTCCACGATGGCCACGACCACGCTCCCATGCTCGGGCTTCAGTGCACGGTCAACGATGAGCACGTCACCATCCGCGATACCAGCATCGATCATCGATTCGCCCGATACGCGGACCATGAAGGTGGCTTGGGGGTGGGTGATGAGCTCAGCAGTTAGGTCGATGCGCTTGGCCGCAAGATCCTCAGCGGCGTTTGGAAAGCCGGCGCGGACGCAGTCTCCGACCAAGTGGATCACGCAAGGCGAGCCGGTCACGAGCACGGGTTGGTTGTGGATGGGGAGGAAAGACATGGGCGACACCTGTATGCATGCACAGTATAGGTGTTACAAGTCGTCAGCTTTCGTCTGCGGAGTGCGCTGTGTTGGCTACCCGACGTTTCGCGCTCTCGGGTTCAATGGGCAATAAAAAAGCCGCTCAATGGAAGCGGCTCTATTTGCTGGGGTGACAAGGGGCTGACAAGTTGCAGCGTCTATCTAAATTCCCCTTTAGAAACAAGGCATTAGCGATATATCAGTCCAGTCCATCATCGGCGCAACGGACATGCGCCAGTTCAGGGTAACTTCTTGATTTGTATTGGGAATCTGCGAATTCATGGCCGGTTTCTTGTGCTTGTGGCACTGGCTGTAGCACCCCGAAAACCGCGCAAAAACCCCGAATTACTGTAGCTAGTGCTGCAGAGAAGGCTTGTAGCACTGACATGGCAACCATAGATCAACGGAAGCGCGCCGACGGAACAACTGCGTACACAGCACAGATGCGTCTAAAAGATCAGGGCGTTATTGTGCATTCGGAGGCGCAGACCTTCACGCAGAAGGCTTTAACGCAAGATTGGCTCAAGAGACGCGAGGCTGAGCTGCAAGTGGCTCGTGCTACTGGCGTCCTGAACCATAGGAAGTTGACGGTCGGCGACCTGCTGACCAGTTATGTCAAGCAGGCAAAGGGCGTCACGGAGTGGGGCCGCACTAAAACGTCAGACATCAAGCGTCTAACGGAGAGTGGGCTGGCTGAAAAAGACGCGCGCATGTCAAGAGCCGCTAACACGACCGCTCAATGAAGCGTGAACAGATGATGGAAGCAGGGTGCAGCAACAACGCCAGATGCGCCTGCCATTGCCGCTCGACTCGGATGCGCAGCTTACTGAACCTTGCAAACCAGCCATGCGTGCGTTCGACAACCCAGCGGTGCTTGCCAAGCCGCTTGCTGCTCTCTGATGCCTTTTCGGGCAATGAGACCGGTGATTCCACGTCGCATCAGATAGTCACGGCAGCGCTGGTAGTCATAGCCCTTGTCTGCATGCAGCTTGCTTGGCCTGCACCGTGGTCGACCGCTCAGTCCTTTGACTGCAGGCAGTGCATCCAGACACATCTCGAACAGCATTGAGTCATGCCGGTTTGCACCGTTCACCAACACTACCAGAGGAACGCCAAGGGTATCTACGATGATGTGCCGCTTGGAGCCGAGCTTGCCCCGATCCGTGGGTTGGGGCTCGTTTCCTGGCCCCCTGGGGCTTGGAACCGACGAGCCATCAATGCTCGCTCGGCTCCAATCAATCTGGTCATATTTGCGCAAATGCTCCAGCCTTGCCAGATGCAGACGCTGCCAAACCCCGGCCTCTTGCCACTCTGGCAGACGTTTCCAGCATGTCATTCCACTGCCATAGCCAAATGCTTGCGGCAGGTCTTCCCAAGGGATTCCTGTCTCCAAAACATAAAGGATTCTTGAAAGGCCGCCTCATCGTTGACCGCCCGCGTGCGAGGACCTCCATTGGTTGAAGGACTGAACATTTGGATCAACGGCTATAGCTTCTGCCACAGCTCTTTGCTAACGCGACGACGGGCCATGAGGAGGCGAATCTTACCGACAAATCAGGCTTGAGCAGCGGTCGTGTTAGCGGCTCTTAGCGCTGCTTCGCCGAGGCGATGACCGTTTGTGCGGCAATGAGATAGTTCTTGATAACCTCTGCATCAGCCAGTTTCAGGAAGGCGGTCGTTTTCCCAATGCGACCACTGGAGACGGCTAGTTTAATTCCGCCGCTTTTATCGGAGTAGGTGGTTATCGAAAAATCTCCTTTGGTACGGTACTGCGCCTCGAATCCACTTAATGAAGTGACTGAGCGGTCAATTTTGCTGATGTACTCCAAGCCTCGAACCAGAGATTCGATTTCATCCTCATCAATGAACGAGCGGTTTTCCCTCTCAAGCCTGCCGGATTCCTTGACTTCCATCGCCAATCCATATTGCACGTTTTTGGGAGCGCTGGCATCACGAAACTCTCTGACATCAATGGCGAGTGTTCCCATGCCGCCAACGGTGGCGATTGTCGACATGCCCTTGATCATCACTACGCCGGTCTTCACGGAAAAAGCTTCGATTTTTGTTGTTGGCTTGGCGACATCAATGGCTTGTTGACCTTGATCCTGGGCGCCCGCGTAAGTCGCGAATCCAGCCAATGCCAGTGCGTATACCAAATGCTTCATAGATATCTCGATGTAGTTGAGTGATTTAAGAGCGGCTAACACAACCGATCTACGAACCGAGAGCAGATGATGGCAGCGGCCAATGTGAGCAAAGCTTGGTGAATATCAAGCCGCCTTTCGAAACGAATTCTGAGCTTGCCAAACCCAGCAAACCACGCATGGGTGCGTTCGACAACCCAGCGGTGTTTTCCTAGTCTTTGACTGCTTTCAACGCCTCGCCGAGCGATCCGGCCCAAGATGCCCCGGGCCTTCAAATAG
>JBBKVU010000384.1:0-5947 GCA_037968595.1 Comamonas sp. | reverse complement strand
GTCGCCGGCCGCGCCGCAGGCATGAAAACCGTCGCCGCCCTCTATGGCTACCTCGGCGCAGTCGACGCCACCGAGCACTGGGGCGCTGACGCTGCAATTAAATACCCCCACGAGCTCTTGCAATGGCTCGATGTAGCCTAAAATGTGCTTCATGGGGCTGTCCTGGTTTCGACGTGGGTTCGGAGCCGGTGTGGTGCATGTCGAGCTTGAATGACGCTCGTAAATCTCCGTTCAAAAAAACTAACTGCAAACGACGAACGTTTCGCACTCGCCGCTTAATCCGGTGAGCTTTGCAACAGCACGTTGATGGGCTGGGCAAGGGGGTCGCAAGACTTCCAGGCTGCAAAGGAATCTTCATCAACTGGTTCTGTGCCGGGTACCTTGGTATGGAACAAGAAAATAGGGTACTGGCTTTGTTCACAGCGTGTGTCTGCGCGGTGACCGAGGCGAGATTCAAATCAGAACACTAAACATGTAGATCTGCCCGGTAAAGGCTTGCGGACGCGGGTTCAATTCCCGCCAGCTCCACCATCTAAGACACCGCCACACTCTGGAGAACCCAGGATGTGGCGGTTTTTCTTTGCCCTGAAGTGTGCTGTGGTGTCGTGAAAATCGCACCGATTTCGCACCGGAATCGCACCGATTTCACACTGAAATTCACACCGATCAAGAACCGCCCACGGCGCGCAGTTCCGTCTTCGGCTTCTGGTAGTCCTCGCGGATGAACTTGCCATAGGTGCGGAACACCATTTCGACGTCCTCATGGCCCAGTTGCTGGGCCACGTACCAGGGGTTCGCGCCGGCCGTCAGGAGGGTGGACGCGTAGGTGTGTCGGATCTGGTACGGATTGCGATAGTCGATACCTGACCTGGCCATGATCGGCAGCCACGCCGTTTTGCGCACCTGCGCGTCGGTGCTCCATGGTTCTTGTGTGCGCGGATTGAGCCAGATGCGGTCGCCGCGCAATTGGCTCAGCGGTTTCTGCGCGGTCAAGGCTTCCATCGCCTGAGCGTTCAAGTCGATGGTGCGGATGCCCGCCGCAGTCTTTGGCGCCTTGAGCACGCCGACGACCTGATTTTGCTCGATGCGCGCAGTCGCCTTGTCCCAGTCGATGTGCCGCCATTCGAGTGCCTGCAGCTCGCCCGGGCGCAGCCCCGTGTTGAACCAGAACAAGAACATTGGCTGCTCGTCGGCGCGGCATGCGGCCAGGATGGCCTCTCGCTCAACCCGTGTGAACGGCTGAATCACATAGTCGCTCGCCTTGGCCGTTTGGCGGATCAGCTTGGTGAGCGCGATGCGGTCGAAAGGGTTGAACTCGATCAGGCCGTCGTTCAGCGCGTCCTCGAAAATTGATCGCAACGGGATGAGCATGTTGCGAATCGCTTTTGACGTGCAATCCATTTCTGAGATCCACTCTCGCAGCATGCTCGGTGTCACGTCGGCAACCTGCTTGTCGTGCCATAGCTTCATGCGATCGCTGTTGATGGACTTTGCATATCCATTGTGCGTCGACTGTGCAAGCTGGTCGTTCTGCACCTGTCTTTCGTAGATATTGAGCTGCTTGTGCAACAGCGTGCGCATGAGCGTGGTCTCGACGCGCTTTTCTTCAGCGCGCGGACTGTCAGGGAAGCAATCGCCGTACACGAAGGTTCCGGCTTTGATCTTGTCTCTGATGTCGTCACGAAAGACGGCTGCCCGTTGGATACTCGATTTGTTCACGGGTCCAGCGGGCAACAACTCTCTGCACTCCCTTCCTTCGTACGTAAACGCGATCTGAATCCGATCGCCAGAAACCAATTCCCGGATTTTTACGCCGGGCGGTGTGTCGAGTTTTTTTCGTTTATCCATTGGTCTGCTGCCTTGATGTTTACGTAAAGACGACGAGAAACCACGGCCACCTGTTGCCCCAGTTTCCACGTCCCATTCTTTTTCCGCTGCTTGACCGTTTCGCGGGTCACGCCTGTCATTTCCTCGTATTTGCTGGCCAGCACCCACTCGGGTGCAAAGGTGGCCGCAGCGCGTCGTGCTTTTTGGGAAAGGAAGAAGTCATGAGCAAAGTCGTGATCACCAAGGACAGCCAGGGCAAGCTGGCCGGCTTGGACCCGGCCGGGCAGCGGGCCTATGCGAAGTTCAAGCGCGCGGTGATCGCGATGGCACCGGGCCAGACCATGGGCTTTTCGTTCTGGCTGCCGCGGTGCCCAGATCATCATCGGTTTCTCTTCGTCAAGGTGAACCAGCTGCTCGAGCGCACGGAAGCGTTCGACGATGCGACGAAGCTGCGCCACTGGTTGACCATAGGCGCCGGCTACTGTGATTTCGTGCCTGGCCTGGACGGCAAGCCCAACGCCATACCCAAGAGCCTGGACTTCGAAAGCATGGACGAAGCCGACTTCTGCGGCCTGCAGCTGGCGATCGACCAGTTCCTCTGGACTGCGCATGCCCAGGCTGTGTTGTGGCCCGAGCTGGGCGCCCAGCAGCGCTGGGACTGCATGGAATCGTTCATGGGAGGGTTTCGCCGATGAATACGCGCCCACCCTGAAAAAGGAAAGCCACCCGAAGGTGGCAATCCCGGTCTGTGACCGTAGCAATCGCAGTCTACCGGGAGAACCTATTGAACACCACCACCCTTGCAGAAGACCACCGCACCAGCGGGCAAATCATTTGGGACACCATCCAAGGCCTGCATCAGCAGGGCCAGGTGATCACGCGCGAGCTGCTGACAGAGCTGACCGGGTTGAAGATGTCAATCGTGGACGACCATGTCAGCCGGATGATCGAGAACGGACGGCTGCGCAGGTTGCGCGCTGGCGTGTTTACACCGGTGGCAGCCATACCTGAGCCGCGGGCTGTCTCCTTCACAGACTTGCCTGACGGAACAACAATTTTTGAGCTTGGCGAGACCGTGCTGCACCTGTGGCCGCGAGAGCGGCAGGACATGGCCAGGCGCTTGGTGGGCGATGCGGTTCAGTACAGCAACATTCAGGCAGGCGTCGCAGCAGGAACCTTGGCCACGGACCTCGCTGCGGAACTGTTGCTGATCCGGCGCGAGATGGCCGCGAAGATTCAGGACTTGGAGCGGCAGCTGGCTGTCAGGAATGCGCCTGTTGTGCCTTCGCCGCAGATGGACCTGCTGAACAGCTGATCCAGTAACCATTCATGCGAACCCACTCTTGGCGCTGAGTCTTGTAGTCGCTACAGGCTGTAACATCTCGTCAACAAGGAGTGGAGTCTTATGTCTGAAAAAGAAGAGTGCTTGTCGGTTGGGAAAGATTTCAGCCGCAGAGAATGGTTAATGCTGATAGTGATCTTGTTGTTTGCTGAAGCTGGGGCATTGATAGCTAGTCACAGCTTTATGTCCAATCAGGATGTCATAAACTACATATCGTTTGCATCAACAATTGCCTCGTTGATCTTGGCCATTCTTGCAATTGTTTATGGGTTTTATCAATCAGAGTCTCAAAAGAGAACCGGTGATGGAATCGAAAGACATTTAATTAATGTGCGCGATACCACTGGTGAGATGAGAGATGTTTCGGCAGATTTGGTGAAAAATGCAAAAGGTGTGGAAAAGCTATCTTTGAATATCGATACTCTTGTTTCTGCACTTGAACAGGCTCATGCAAAGCTTTCTGAAATTCAGGGCGGTATTTCAATAGTTTCGCAAGGCCAAGAGGTTGTAGCAAAAACTGTATCCTCCATGTTTGATGCTGTCAAATCAGGCGGTTATGTCGATAAACCATATCATGCATCAACGAAGCCAGCAGAAGCGCTGCTATTAAATGATTCGAACTACATTGTTGATTTGGTCGTATTTTCTTTGTATACGGTTTTTGATGGAAGGAGTAATGTTAGTGTCGAAATGTCCCGTGTTGCTGCGCCACTTGCTAAGGTATTAGTTGAGTCTGAGTATGGTCAAAAAGTCGATATAGTCGGGTGGTTACAAGTAATTGTCTTTGCGACTAGCGTTCTTTCATCTGTTGGTGTATTGATTACATCAAAAACCAAGGATGGAGTCTTTATTGTTTCGTTAAAAGAGGATTCGGTTGATGTCGTCTCTAAATCTGTGGAGAAAACGCTAAGTGGGCCAAAACGGTCTGTAATTGCGGGAAAGCTGAAGGAGGCGTTGAAAGACGTAAAGACAACACCTGTAGCAGCTGCCGCCGCCTAATGGGCGCTTTAAGGAGGGGTAGGTAATGACACCAGAGCAATTACAGGAGCTGTCCAACTCGATTGCAGGGCAGCTAAATGGGCCTCCGTGGTGGAGCTACCTATTGATGCTGGCTTTTGGTGCAGTTGGTGCTTTTTTCGGGGCCTACCTGAAGAAGAGGGCTGAGAACTACGCCACGAAGGAGGACTTCAAGCAGGTGCTGGAGCAACAAAGGCAAAGTACGGAGGCCGTAGAGGACATCAAGCAGGTGCTGCTGTCGAGATCGTGGGTGAAGCAAAGGCAGTGGGAGGCGAAGGAGCGGCACCTGTCCAACCTCTTGCGTGAGCTGGCCGCTTTGGAATTAATGCTGCATTACTTGTTGCATACAGCTTATTCCCTGAAAGATGTTCCGGCTGATGACCCTCGTCGGACGCCCGAACAGCTAAAGCGGTTTAACGACACAAGAGATGATTCCATAGCTCGACTTCGTGTGATTGCAGAAGCTATAGGTGCTGCGGAGATGTATCTGCCGGAAGACGTGGTAGATCCTGTGCGCACTCTACTGCGAAATGAATTTGAGTCGTCTACTGATGGCGGTCTCGAAGTAGGGCTGGCCAGGGCGAAGGAGTGGATTCATGAAATTGGTGTGGTGCGAGCAAGCGTTTTAGCTGTAGGGCGGATAGGCGGCGCCGGCGGCGGCACAGCCTCGGCGGCGACATCTACCACCTACGCGGCCGGCGGCGGCGGTATAGGTGGCGCAGGTGGAGTGAACAGCACCACTATAGTTGGGGCCGGCGGCGGCGCGGGAGAGGCCGGGACTACTACCTATGGTGGTGCGAGCAGTGTAGGCGTGGGGCGGGGATTGCTCACCGCATTCGAAGACCCCCTGCTTGCCGGCGCGATAGGCCCACGGACAAACGCGTCGGTGCCTCCATTCAGCGGCGCTGGTGGGTTCGGCAGCATCGGGGGGGACTTCGGAGGCGGCAGCGGGAACCGGCTGGCGTCGCCCCAGGCAGGCTACGCGGGTGGGCTGATGGGTGGAGGCGGCGGGAACGCCCAGAGCTCAGGAACTACGGCAACTGGCGGAGATGGTGGGTACGGCGGCGGCGGCGGCGGCGTGACACGCTCAGGAGGGGCAGCGACCCAGACCAATGGAGGCGCGGCGTTCTGCTTCCTCTACTACTGAAGGCGACAATGAAATACGTATTCACCAAGAACGGGACCGTGGCCGATGTCGCACGCGTCGACCCGTTCGGGATCTTCCAGGCGACCTACGCTGCGCAGTTCATCGAAGCGCCCGACGAGGTCGAAGGCGGCTGGCTCTACGATGGTGAGACGTTCACCGAGCCGCCACCACCTGAGCCAGTTGTTCCACAGGAGGTGACCATGGGCCAGTGCCGGCTGGCGCTGTTCGACATCCACAAGATCAAGACCGAGCAAGAATTCTTGGCGCTCACCGACTTGCTTCCCGAAGACCAGCGTGCCCGGGCTCGAATCGAACTCAGCACGCGCCCTACAGTCCGGTTCGACAACCCCCTGGTGCAGGGAGTGTGCGCGGCAAAAGGCTGGAACGCCGCAGAACTGTTCATCTACGCGGCCGCGCAGTGAAGTAGCTGCACCCGTATAGGGTTCGACGCGCTTGACCCGCCCCGGAACACTCCGGGATATGAAAAAAATCTCCACCGCACTCCTGGCCGCCATTGGCGTGCACCAGTCGCTGAGCGCCGAGCAAAAGCACGATCTGGTTGTGGCTGCGGTGCAGACCACGCCGGGTGCGGTGGCCGCCGGCGGCCACCGCAC
>JBBKVU010000383.1:0-3894 GCA_037968595.1 Comamonas sp. | reverse complement strand
CCCGCGTACAGCGCGGCGGCCGGCGCCAGGCCGCTGACCTGCTGGGCAAAGCCGGCGCGCGTGCGCGCCAGAAAAACCCACAGCAGGCCCGCGCCCAGCAGCGCCAGGATCACGCCGATGTTCATGCGCATGCCGTCGATCAGCTTGGGGATCTGCGTCACGCGTTCAAAGGTCTTGCTCTGCGGGAAGTTGTAGCCCTGCGGGTCCTTCCACGGGCCGTAGACCAGATAGCCGAGCACCAGGATGGCCACATAGACCAGCATCAGGCTGACCAGGGTCTCATTGGCGTTGAAGCGGTCGCGCAGGAAGGCCACGATCCCGGCCCAGACCATGCCGCCCAGCACGCCGGCAACGAGAATCGCCGGAACAATCCACGGACCGGTGTTCTTGTCGGCCAGCAGCGCCAGCCCGCCCGCGGCAATCGCGCCCATGACGAACTGCCCTTCGGCGCCGATGTTCCAGACATTGGAGCGAAAGCACACGGCCAGGCCCAGCGCCACCAGCAGCAGCGGCGTGGCCTTCATCACCAGTTCGCCCAGCGCGTAGCCCGACTTGATGGGGTCCCAGAAAAACGCCTGCAGGCCGCGCACCGGGTCCTTGCCCAGCAGCATGAACAGCGCAACGCCGATCAGCACGGTGATCGCCAGCGCCAGCACGGGCGAAGCATAGGTCCAGAGTTTCGAGACCTGGGGGCGGGGTTCAAGCTTGAGCATGTTGCCCCCCTTGCGCGGCGGCAGGTGCCGCGTCATGCCATAGCCCGCTCATCCATTCGCCTATGCGCTGCACCGTGGCCTGGGCCCGGGGCACGGAAGGCGACAGCTGGCCCTTGGCCACGACATGCAGTCGGTCACAGATTTCAAACAATTCGTCCAACTCCTCACTGAGCACCAGCACCGCGCAGCCCGCATCGCGCAACGCCAGAATTTCGCCGCGGATCTGCGCGGCCGCTCCCACGTCCACGCCCCAGGTCGGCTGCGAGATGATCAGCAGCTTGGGCCTGGCTTCGATCTCGCGGCCGACAATGAATTTCTGCAGGTTGCCGCCCGAAAGCGACTTGGCCGCCGAATGCGGGCCACCGGCCTTGACCTTGAAGCGCTCGATGATGCCGCGCGCCTGGTTGTGCAGCACATCCATGCGCAACCAGCCGCCGCGGCCGACGGCGTCGTCGCGCGTGAGCAGCAGGTTGTGCGCCAGGCTCATCGACGGCACGGCGCCGCGGCCAAGGCGCTCCTCGGGAACGAAATGCAGGCCCAGAGCGCGGCGCTGGCGCGGCGACATGCGCCCCGCAGCCTGGCCCGACACCTGCACCATGGCCGGCGCGGCACGGCGGTCTTCGCCCGACAGGCTGTAAAGCAGCTCCTTCTGGCCATTGCCCGAGACGCCCGCAATGCCGACGACTTCGCCAGCACGCACTTCGAAATCTATGCCCGAGAGATCGACGCCGAAATGATCGGTGCGCGCCAGCGTCAGGCCCTGCACGCGCAGCACCACGGCGCCAGTGGCGACTTCGCGGTGCGTCAGCGCGGGCGGCTCGGCGCCTATCATCAGGCGCGACAGCGAGGCGTTCGACTCCTCGCCCGGACGGCACACGCCCGTGACCTTGCCGCCGCGCAGCACCGTGCAGCTGTCGCACAGCTCGCGGATTTCATGCAGCTTGTGGCTGATATAGAGAATGCTGCAGCCTTCGGCGGCGAGCTTGCGCAGCACGACAAACAGCTTCTCGACGGCCTGGGGCGTGAGCACCGACGTAGGCTCGTCTAGAATCAGCACGCGCGGGCGGGTGAGCAGGGCGCGGATGATCTCCACGCGCTGCATCTCGCCGACAGACAAGGTATGCACCGGGCGCTGCGGGTCTATGGACATGCCGTAGAGGCTGGCGGTTTCCTCGATGCGGCGCACGACTTCGGCCAGCGCGATCTGCTTGTCGAGGCCCAGCCAGACGTTTTCAGCGACGGTCAGCGTATCGAACAGGCTGAAGTGCTGAAACACCATGGCGATGCCCAGCTGGCGCGCTTCCTGGGGGTTGCGGATCTGCACCACCTTGCCATCGACCTGCAGCAGGCCTTCGTCGGGCTTGACCGAACCGTAGATGATCTTCATCAGGGTCGACTTGCCTGCACCGTTTTCGCCCAGCACGGCATGCACTTCGCCGGGCTGCACCGTCAGCGAGACACCGCTGTTGGCCACGACGGCCGGGTAACGTTTGGTAATGCCCGTCAATTGCAAGCGCGGCGGTGTCATACCGGGCGCGGAATTTGTTTCAGGGGGATTCATGGGCGCGATTGTCTCTCAATTTTACAAACACATTCCATAAGATATCCTGCAAGTGCTTGCCTGGCTTAGCCAATAAGCTATTAAAAATATAGCAACAAAGTCACGCTTTGCATTGCACGGCGCACTCCTTCGCCCGCCCCGAAACAGCCTGGCCAGCGGCCGGCAGGCAGGGTGCTTGCCGGACAACCGTGCCCGCAACCGTGCGTGAACGCGCAATCAGCCAGTCTGCTGCAAGCAAAACCCGTGCGCATTGGTGCTTTACCGCATCGCTTTCCCGCGCCTCGGGTGCGGCACCGATGGACGCGGACCGCGCGGCGCATGAAAATTGCTAGGTAACAGAGCCATGGCACCATGGCCTCACCCCCGATGTTTCACCGCTGCTTTCTCCACGTCGATCCATGACCCTCTCTGCCTTGCAATTCATACGCCGCGGCCAGACCGTGACACTGCACGATGTGCCGCCCGAACGCACGCTTCTCGAGGTGCTGCGCGAAGACCTGGGCTGCACCGGCACCAAGGAAGGCTGCGCCGAGGGCGATTGCGGCGCCTGCACGGTGGTGATAGGCGAGGCCGTGGCCTCGGCCGAAGGCGAGCAGCTGCGCTATTCGGCAATCAACAGCTGCATACGCCTGGCGCATTCCGTGCACGGGCTGGCGCTGTGGACCGTGGAAGACCTCACGCGCGACCCGCTGATCGTGCGCGACCAAGCCGCCAGCATCCACCCGGCCCAGGAAGCCATGGTTCGCTGCCACGGATCGCAATGCGGCTTCTGCACGCCGGGCTTCGTGATGAGCCTGTTCGGCATGTACCAGAACCGCGTGTGCCAGGGCCAGGCCATCACGCGCGAGCAGGCCCAGCACGATCTTTCGGGCAATCTGTGCCGCTGCACCGGTTACCGCCCGATTCTCGACGCCGCCCAGCAGATGGCCGATCTGCCGCGCGCCCAGGTCGACGAGACCGCGCTGCTCGCTCAGCTGCACCAGCTGCCCGCGCCGGCCCTCGAAGGCGCGCATTACCTTGCGCCGCGCACGCTGGCCGAACTGCTGCAGGCACGCGCCGCACATCCCCAGGCGCAGATCGTTGCCGGCGGCACCGATGTGGGCCTGTGGGTCACCAAGCAGTTGCGCGAGTTCGGCCAGGTGCTGGACGTGACGCGCGTCGCCGAGCTGCGCACCATTGACGCCAGTGGCGCCCAGCTCGTGATCGGCGCGGCGGCCACGCTGACCCAGGCATTCGCGGCGCTGCAGGCGCTGTGGCCGCAGCTCGATGAGTTTGCCGCGCGCTTTGCCGGCCTGCCGGTGCGCAACGCCGGCACGCTGGGCGGCAACGTCGCCAACGGCTCGCCCATAGGCGACTCGATGCCGCTGCTGATCGCTCTGGGCGCCCAGGTGGTGCTGGCCAGCCTGCGCGGCAGCCGCCGCCTGGCGCTCGAGGACTTCTACACCGGCTACCGCAGCAACCAACTGGCCGCCGACGAGGTGCTGACGCACATCGAAGTGCCCAAGCCGCGTGCCGGCGAGCTGCTGCGCGCCTACAAGGTCTCCAAGCGCACCGACGACGACATCTCCGCGGTCTGCCTGGCGATACAGCTGACGCTGCGGGACGGCCAGGTGCAGGCGG
>JBBKVU010000382.1:0-21960 GCA_037968595.1 Comamonas sp. | reverse complement strand
TACACTTTTTCGACTTTGGCGTCGGGTCGCATCATGGCGGGCAGGCTCCTGAGAGAATCGGGAGCACAGCATCCGGGGTTAGCTAATTGCTTTGAATGTGAGGTTCATGGAGCGCTTACCCTATTTGGTAGCGGGGCCTATTCAGTATCCCAATGGCTCCGTTTCTAGACGAATCGTAAGCGTCCGGTGAAGTCATCTACCCAATCCAGCTATAAGCACGATGATGGGCATCTGCTCACAATTGGCGTGCACTAGCGCTATCATAGGTGCATTGCTAGCCCTCGGACGCTCAGAACAGATGCTTTATCTATATGTAGATGGCAGCGACAACGACGCTGTCGAGGCAGAGCTTGTGGCTGCGTTCAATGGTCTCGTTTGCGAATGGTCTGAGCTGGGAGCATTCCTCGTGAACCAAAAACACGAACGCGATGAGAGCGTATCTGAGATTGATTCCCCCGATTGGTCTATTGGGTTGAATCTTCCTATTGAGAACTATGGCATCGAGCAGGCCAACCGCTTGATTCCTTTTGCGCAGAGGCTCGCTGTATCTACGGGACGAGAGTTCGTCTTAGGTGTTTCTAGCTCTCAGGGCATTAGTCAGGATATGGTTTTTCTTGATGCGAATTCTGGGGAGCACGAACACTCCATCCTTATAAGCCTACTGAGTGCGAGCGTCCGGTGAAGACAGTGTTCAAAATGATGCTTTGTAAGCGCCGGGGCATCTCATCTTGCGCAACTAAATTGGTTGCCATCGATGCGGCAGCAGCTCTTCGATCTCACTCGCCCGCTGTGTCGGCAGCCGTGTCAGCACATCTTTCAGATAGGCATACGGATCATGCCCGTTCATGCGTGCTGACTGGATCAGGCTCATGATCGCAGCCGCACGTTTGCCACTGCGAAGCGATCCGGCGAACAACCAGTTGGAGCGCCCAAGAGCCCACGGCCTGATCTGGTTTTCGACTTGGTTGTTGTCAATGGGCACAGCCCCGTCGTCCAGGTAGCGCGTCAGCGCTACCCAGCGTTTAAGGCTGTAATCCAAGGCTTTGGCCGTTGCCGTTCCGTTGGGCACCAGATCACGCTGGGCCAACATCCAGTCATGCAGCGTTTTGATGATCGGGGCTGCCTTTTCCTGGCGTATTCGCCAACGATCCTCATCGCTCATGTCCCGAGCTTGGCGTTCAACCTCGTACAAGCCGCCAATCGAGTACAGCGCTTGTTCAGCCAGCTGGCTTTTGTTCGCCACGTGCAGATCGAAAAACTTGCGACGGGCGTGGGCCATGCAGCCAATTTCGGTGATGCCTTTCTCGAAACCGGCTTTGTAGCCAGCGAAATCGTCGCATACCAGCTTGCCGTTCCACCGCCCGAGGAAGTTGCGCGCATGCTCGCCTGCACGACTGGGACTGAAGTCATAAACCACAGCCTTGAGCGCCGAAAACGGCGTGGTGCTGTAGGCCCAGACGTAAGCGCGGTGAGTTTTCTTCTCGCCTGGCGCGAGCATCTGAACCGGAGTCTCATCGGCGTGGATCACGCCCAGGGCCAACACTTGTTCACGCAGCGCATCGACCAGAGGCTGGAGTTGTACGCCGGTCTGTCCGACCCATTGCGCCAGTGTCGAGCGAGCAATCGCCAGCCCGGCCCGAGCAAAAATCTTCTCCTGCCGGTACAGCGGTAAATGGTCGGCGAACTTCGCCACCATCACATGGGCCAACAGGCCAGCGGTCGGAATGCCCTTGTCGATCACTTGAGCCGGTACAGGCGCCTGGATCAGTGTTTCGCACTGGCGGCACGTCCATTTTCCACGCACATGCTGCTCAACTGTGAACACACCCGGGGTGTAATCGAGCTTCTCGCTGACGTCTTCACCGATACGCCGAAGCTGACAGCCACAGGCGCACTGGGTGTCTTGCGGTTCGTGATGTATCACTATGCGAGGAAACTGCGACGGCAGTGGGACACGCTTGGGCTTCTGACGTGACTCGGCCGGTGCGGCCGGCGGATTGGTTGCCTTCAGCTCGGCTTCGATAGCTGCGATATCGGTATCGAGCAGATCGTCGAGCAGACTGCCTTGGTCGGGGCTCAGTTGCTCGCTACGCTTAGCGAATTTGTGTCGCTTGAGGATGGCGATCTCGTGAGCAAGTTGCTCGTTGACCGTTTCAAGACGTTGGATTTTCTGGCCCATCGTGTCGACCTGGGACAGCAACTGCATAGCTTGTTCGGCTAAGGCGCGAAGCTGTTCCGGTGTCATCTGATCGAGTTTTGGCAAGGAATTCATGCTGCTGATTGTGCCAGAGCAGGCGATCAGCGGCGATAAACCGATGGGCTAATGGCAGGTGCTAAAGCAATGTGATCGCACCGCCCGTGCCAACTCGTTGCCAAGGCAACCCCAACACCAAGGCTTGAAGTTGCTCGCTGTCGAGTTCGACTTCCGAGCCGTGCCGAATACCTGGCCAGTGAAACTTGCCCTGGTTCAGCCTTCGTGCCGCAAGCCAGATACCCACGCCGTCATGCACCAGAACTTTCATCCGATTGGCGCGGCGATTGGCGAACAGATAAGCGCAGTGCGGCTTCGCCGCACCGAACACGGCAATGACCCTGGCTAACGCCGTTTCGGTGCCGGCGCGCATGTCCATCGGCTCGGTGGCGAGCCAGATCGCGTCGAGGCGAATCACCGCAGCAGGTCTCGCAGAAAGGTGGCACAGGCGGCAGCGCTTTCGGTCGGCCAGTTCACCTTGACGGTGCCATGTGGGTTCTGGATTTCAATGCAGATGCTCGATGATGGAGCCTGGGAATACCCTCCGGCCAGCTGCAAAGGTAGCGGAATGAAAGCAGGTTGCAGCGCCATGGCTTTGTTCGTTTGCACTCGAATCCATTTATGGACGAGGTTCGCGTTAAGGCTGTGGTGCTGCGCGACGCTGGCAATCGACGCGCCGGGCTGAGCGCACTCTTGGACTACCTGGGCCTTGAAGGATTTGGAATAGGATCGGCGTTGTGGCTGCATGGAAAGACCCGCTTAAAAGGCTAGAAATGGTGTCCACCTAAATTAGGTGGACACCATCGCCTTTGGCGTCGGGGTCAGGAAGGTGAGTTGGCCGGACGCTTACGACGAATCTATCTGCGCAGTGGGCCAAGGCGGCGGGTATTCACGTCGACGGGCTGGGCGCGCACGGGCTGCTTGCCACGGCTGCGACCAATGCCCTGGAGCATGGGGCCGATATCGCCAAGGCCAGGCATGGTTGGGGCATGCCAACATCAGCACGACGCGGATCTATGATCGACGCGACCAGCGTCCGGATGATTCACCCACTTACAAGGTGAAGTACTGAGGTTCAAGTCCCATGCTTTTTTTGCACCGCCAGGAAGGTCGCACGCATCAGCTGTGTGACCTGCAACTGCAGATCCTCGCTGGCCCCAAAAAGGCCAACTGCGCGTCCATCACCATTTAGGAGAAGGATTGTTCCAGGGTTATCCTCGTCGATTAGGCGTTGCATCATGGAAAATTCCTTAGGCTGTCGCAACTAAATACGGTCAGGACTTAAGCAAGTGGCTTTAATTACCATCAGCCGTCGCATGTATTTCGAAAATCTTAGGCCGTCGATTGAGGCTTTCGCCAGTCAGATGTCGCATTTATTTCAGAAGCCGACACCTTTTCTCCCCAGCACATTTGGCCAGCTACACTCAAGCTGACTGCAGGCGCGGGCCGACCAATCATACGATTGACCAGGAGTTTGAATGGCTAGCAAAAAAAAAATCGGCAACTGGACTACTGCGTTCGTAGTGCTTGCTGCACTGTCTGCAACTGGCTCCGCTCAGGCCGGCATCTTCAAATGGATCAAAAAAGAGGTGGTGCCCACCATCACCGGTGAGCGGCCGATCGTAATCAAGGACTACGTGAAGGTTTCCTCCGGCGACACCCAGATCAAAATTGGCCAAGACACGGCAATGATCAAGATGGGAGGTATCACCGTTCAAACCGGCAAACTAAAACTAAGGCTCGCACAGGGGGCGTGTGTTTGGACGACCGGTGATTTGATGACCTGTGCACCAGATTTCATTGAGCGACAAATCAAAGTTCTGGCCGAGGCAGGCTATCAAGGTGTGCCGCCACCACCGGTTAAACCTGGTGAAGGCAAGCCATCCATCACCACTGAAGCTGCTGGCTCAACAACTGCCGGAAAACCAAACAAGGGTGGAGGGCTGAACTTTTCTGATTTGGACGGTGGCCCAATCGTTAATTGGGAGCCACCGGAATTTTCTGAAGGTTTTGATTTTAAAAATCCCGGCACCGCCACCCCCGCGGGGAAGCTGCCACCGTCACTTTTCTTTCACGACCTTTACACGCGTCGTGTAAAAGATACGAACAACAAACTCTGGCTCCAGATTTTGGGCAGAGCAGACTTGGCCAGGATGAAGGATAAGAAGGCTGGTATAGCCTGTTATTTTGCAACCGATAAGGCGTCCTACCTCGTCGACACCCAAAATCGTTTTAACGATCCGAATGGCTACGTCACTGTGGGTAGCACGGCGACCCCGTCCACTGATAAGGAAAGCGTACTGATCCAGCTGGTCATTCCATGGAGCGAACTTGAGGTGCCTAACACGGTGCAGCCTGGCTCCGATATGTTTACCCAGTGCTTTCTGACACTTGAAGGCGAACAAATGACCCACACGGACTGGATGCCGTTCTGACGCACCCTCCTTTATGCGTTTCTTAGATGCGATCCGTAAATCTGGCCAGTCGAAGTATCTTTGCCTGGCATTTTTTCTTCCAGAGTCTTTACTACGTAAGGGTTGCGTTTTTTCATAGATGACTTGGCCGGACGCATACAGCTAAACCTCACCTAGGCCTTAAGACTTCTGAATAGCTGGCTATCAAGTATGATTTGGCCACCATACCTCTTGGCGCTATCCCCTCATGAGCATCGCCCCCCTTGATCGACGTATCACCATCAGCTCAAAGCCGGAACACCTCGCTGATATCAAACGCTTAAGCGACCTGGCCGACGAGCCGTATGTGGTTCTTCTGGGGGAGCCAGGTCTTGGGAAAACCGAGGCCTTTAAACACTTTGCGGCGGCTTGCGGACTGCAGTGCGAAGAAGCTTGTCTTTTAGATCCGACTGACCTTGCCTCTGATGGGACATACTTTATCGATGCTATTGATGAAATATCGATTGATGAAGCCCGGGGCATTGCGCAATCGCTGAGGCGCGCGAAAGGCTGTCGCTGGAGAGTTAGTTGCCGAGCCGAGGATTGGAACTCTGGCGGAGCGCTCAGCAAGGCTTTTGGGAGTGGATTAGCAGCGGCTGGGGTCGAACCAGTTGTTGCGCAGCTCCAGCCGCTTGATGAGGAGGAGGCAATAGCGGTCTTAACTGCTATCGGGCATCAGTCCCCGCCTACTGTGATTTCCACCCTTCAAGCGCTCAACTCGCCCCCTTTTGTCATGACACCGCTCGGCCTACGGTTTCTCATGACCGTGAAGCCTGAGCAACTGTCTGAGATTACTAGGTATCAGCTCTATACCTCCGGGACAACTCATCTCGCTCAAGAACACAATGAAGCCAGGGCAGAGCTCGCGACTGCTCCCTCGCGGCACACCATTCTGGACACTGCCGGCCGCATATTCCTGACGCTCTTAACAACAGGAAAGCATGGTGTGCAGCGCTCAGGTATGGGCAGTAGCAACACACTCGATCTGGCTGAAATCGGCCTTGATTCAGCACTAGCAAATGCGAGCCTTGATACTGCGCTTTTCACGAAAAAAGGCGATGAGTTTGTACCTCTTCATCGCAGCATCCAGGAGTTTCTCGCAGCGAGATATCTAGCTCGCTTGGTCACGGATGGGCTAGGTAGAGCAAAGCTCCACATTGAACGAGCGCTGGCATTGATCGTTTCTCCTGACGGCCTACCTTCTGAAGGTTTCAAGCCGCTCTATGCGTGGCTTGCTTGCCACCTAGTACAAAACGACGCCATTGCAGAAGCCAAACGACTTGTTAAGCGAGATCCGGTATCGCTTCTGCTACACGGAGATGCAGCAAAGCTTCCGTGGGATTTCCGAGCACAAATTCTGAGCGATATGGGAAAGCAAGATCCCTATTTCAGGTGGGCAGCAGATCACTGGGGTCCGGTGAGCTCCTGCGCTACAGGATTAATCACACCCGAGCTCAAGGAGCAGGTCCTTTTCATTCTAGGCTCAGAGACGTCTCATCACCGACTATTCACGGTCCTAGAAGCATTGGCGGCTGGAAGCTCTCTGGCTGAGGCAGCAGAGCTCTGCTGGAACGTGCTGTTAAGTGAAAGCGCCAGCTTCTGGTGTAAGGAAGCTGCGATTGGCGCGTGGGCGAACTGTGCGAATCCCTCGTATCAGGTCATTTGGGAAAGGATGGATGAGCTTGCTAGTAATCACGAAAAGCTCAGCCCTGATCGGGGCCGTCTAATAGCACGCCTATTCTGTCTCATACCTGCTGACCGGCTGACCGTGCAGGATGTTTTCACCGTAATTGAACATGTTCGCTCTGTTGCTGGCATTGTGCAAAGTGGCCCTGTTGCGGGCGTCCCAGGTCTCACGCGGGCATCCACCGTTTCAGTTCCAACCTTCTACGCAATCAGGGAAATCAGTAGACATGTCGCAGTGCCTCACCTCTGGCGAGAGATGATTCTGGCGGATTCCAAGCGTTGGCGGATTTCTTGCGGCGTCGGCTCCGTAGAACAACGTTTTGCATCTGCGATATGTACCGCAGTTCTAACGCATAGCTCCGATGTCACAATCGACGAATTCGCCAACATGATGCTTGCAACGGGTAGCATCATTACCGCTGATTCGACGCAGGGGTACAAATCGGTCGCTGCTGAATGGATCGCAACAAAAACCGATCAGAATAATATTGCCAAGGCATTATTGCTGGCTGGAGATGAGGACGTTGCTGACCTTGGATCCATTGCAGCTGGACTCCGTGGGCTCAGATTACAGCCCAATACCGAGATCATTCGTTGGATGCTTACCCACGTCCACCTGCTCGAGAAACTTGGGGCGTTGTATGTAGGTAGACAGGCAGCATACTGGGTGCTTCAGCAGAACGAAGACGCTCCCTCTTGGTTGGCCGATCTCCTCATTGAACTGGATGATACCGAAGCCGTTATGGCGGCCCGTGAGTCTGTCGCAAAGCATTCGGCGAAGCTGGAGCGAGCATGTGTCCGCCATGCAGATTCAGTTGAAGGCCAGCTTATCAAGCAGATCTCCAAATGGGCTGCCGAGGGCCCCTTAATCGAGAGCGGTGAAAGCCCAGAAGCATTATTCTGGGCAACCGAAACCTATTGCGGTAACTCGCCCTTCACATTGGCCAACCATGGTGGCCACGAAGCGCTCCAAGAAGCATTTGGCAAGCAACTCGGGCAATCGATGTTGACTGGCCTGGCCAACGTCCTACTTATCAATCAAAAGTACGAATGGAAAATGCTCACCAAAGTGGCATCTGCTGCCGTCTTACTTGAGCGGCAGTCAGACGCCCTACAATCTTTAACCATCGAACAAGTCTTGGAGATCTTTTCCGCAGTCGACCATATGAGATTTGCGCAGGGAAAAGAGAACCTCGAAAGTTACTGCATCGAACGCTTGAGCCAAGCACTGATGCATGAACCAGCGATCCTTAACCCGTTGGTAGATGCAGGCGACACTCGGTGGGTCTCTCTCCTTCACAAGCTTATAAATCGGCTGACCGAGTCCCCTCTACACCAATGGGCTGCGCGAGCAGCGTTGGCCCATCCTGAAGACTTGTACGGAGAGACTCTTCAAAGTGTCTTGGTCCTCGCTCGTCTCAATCTAGACGAAGGTGAACTGGTACCCATCATAACCGCAGTTCTAAACGAGCCAATGCCAGAGCAAAGCGATAGCGCCTTGCGAGGCATTAATCCCATCGCAGCCAATCGACTGTCGTGGGCCTTCTTCGGGGCGACCATAAGGCCAGACCTATTTGCCGACCATCTTACCCAGTGTTTGGAAGATGCTGACGCCATAACCGTTCGCAATCAGCTCGTTGTCAACTTCGAGGGGCACATTTCAGGATTGAATCCAGCCACTGTATTGGAGATAAGCAGACTTCTAATGCGCGCCTGTATTCAACGAGACCCTGAATTTGGCCTTTACGACGGCCCTCACTGGCCCGACGTAATGAAAGTACTCCGTTCCATATCTTCACAAGATGAGCTTCAGGCAGAAGCCATCCTGCAGGAACTCGTCGAGCTATCAAAAGGCACTCGCTGGGTTGACAGTTTGCAGCACCAGCTTGAACTGCACCGAAGAGATCGTCGCACGCAAGCGAAGAAGCCGATTTCTGCCGCAGAGCTTATGAAGGTCTTGTCAGGGAAAGGCCCTGTGGATGCCCAGGACTTGAGAGCACTGGTCGTAAGCGTCCTTGAACACATCGCTGCGGAGATGCAGCCATCACCTTTTAATCCATGGAAGCGCTATTGGAGATCTAGCGGTTCGGATTTGACACCGAAGATCGAGAACGATTGCCGAGACGTCCTTGCCGAGAAACTAGTCGACAATCTCCGTCAGTTCGGAAGTTTCGAAGTGCAACCTGAAGTAGCCTCATCTGGCGGCACGAGGGCAGACATACTGGTGACCGCCGGAGGCTTCGCGGTGCCGATAGAAGCGAAGCGGACGAATCACTCGCACCTGTGGTACGGCCACACGGGTCAACTCCAAACCTACGCCCTTGCAAATAACGCCGCGGCCCAAGGTATCTATTTAGTGTTCTGGTTTGGCAAAGGACTCACGGTAACAGGTTCACCTAGCGGTGCAGCACCCACCACTCCCGAAGACCTAAAAGACGCATTGGAACGAAGACTGAATCCAGCACTGCTCGGAACAACATCAGTGGTGGTGCTTGACGTCTCTAATGCCTCCGACGCGGCAAAAGTGCGCAAGGAGAGCGAACTCGAACAGGATAAAGCAGCAAAGTCGAAGTCAAAGCCTCATTTGGCGTCGGAGAAAAAACCGAGGACGAAGACTGCAGGAAGGAAGAAAAACGAAAATCTGGACACTGCAGTGACTCGCCCCCTGGTTTCGTAGACACCTCCGAACCTCATATTGGGTGCAACAGAGACTAGGATAGGGCCGTCGATTCACTTTCTACGACAGCCTCCTGTCACTTCGGACTTTCAGAGCCTTGATGCGACATTCGCTTGCTTCTACCGGACCGATGGCATATATGCACCGCAGGAGCCCAATTGGGCACAGGATCCAGGGAGGCAAGAACCAGATGTCAACCACTGCCACAAATGCGGCTATTCTCGACGACGATTACCTGCATGCCGTGGTCGACATGGCATGTCTGTTTCACAACGATGCATGCTACTTAGTATTCGCGGCAGCACAGCTGTTCCCTGCCGAGCTTGGCGCCCCTGCCGAAGAACAGCCAACCAGCTATCCGGTCAAAATATTGAAGAGCAGCGGCCGTTTGGTGCGTCGCCGGTATGTCGTGACGGCCAAGCAGGCGCGTTCGTGGTATCAAGATTGCCTCTCAGGTGAAGTCCAGTTACTGAAGGGCGATGAGCAACGTCATCGACCGCTGCACGAGAAGCTATTTCCAGAGCCCTCCTGGCCACACTTGGCGACCACTGAAGACTTCGTCGCGGTGAGTGATGTGGTGGGCGCACTCCGCGTGCACCACCTTATGCCTCGTTACGTCCCACCCCTGCTATCTCAGCTCTGCGACGCCGCACCGGCAGCAGTCGCATGGCTGTGCAGTGAGCTGGGCATCGATTTCTTGAGTCATCCTGAACAGTTAGGCTCAGTACATTTGCTATTGCCGAATCCCGTCTTACGGGACCTGCAAATCAAACTACATATTGATGCGCAGGGCGCTGAAAAATCTGTGCTGCGACTATCGCCGAGGCGCAATCATTCAGCCATTGGTCTTGAAGCCATGATGGTGGAGCATCGACCTACGGGGATAAGCGCAATCCAGAAAGTCACTGCCGAGGGTTCGTACCTCGAAATTCCCCATGCAGGTACAGCCGAGAAATTCGAGCTGTTCATTCGTTGCCCAGTACGGGGTGTGCTGGTGTGGAAAAAAGACCGTAGCTATATCACAGAGACGCATTTGGGTCTGGAGGTCACGGGTACCAGAAAAGTCATTCAGGTCCCCGGCAAGGATGGACTCTCGTTCAACGTTGACGTCCGCGAGCGGGTTTCGGAGCAAGTGATAGGCAAACCTCGTCGCTCTAACGGTATTCCAGCGAGACTGCGTCAGGGGCAATACGACCGTCAGCGCACATTGGCCGCCGAAGGCCTCGGGCAGAAGTGGCTACATCGCAACCAGGAAGAAGCGACAACCTTCGTTCGCCAGCTTATCGGCGCGGCCAAACACCGTGTATGGATTATTGATCCATACTTTGCGACGGCCGAACTTTTCAGTTTCGCCGCTGCCACGGCCTATCTGAGCACCGAAGTGACGATTCTCACCGGCGCGAGCACCGCACTCACCAAACCAGATTCCAACGACAAGGAAAAGGAAGCTGGTGAGGTCATGTTGCTGAACACGTCCCACAGCAACATGAAGCACATTCAGGTACGAGTGATGACCGGTGCTATGCCGACCGTACATGACCGATTTCTGGTGATCGACGACGATGTCTGGTTCACCGGTAACTCGCTTAACTCACTCGGTGAGCGCGCGGGGATGATGATCAAGCTCCCAGCGCCCGAGCCGGTGATCGACAAGATCACCCAAGTCCTGCATGACCCAGATCGGACCAAAACCCTGACGGACTGGGTAAAGCACCGACTAGAGACACGGGAGTCTGCGCCATGCTCAAGGTTCATAAAACTGCTCCGCTGGGCCCGCAAGCTCAAACGTGAAGCGCTTTGCAGGCCCCACCCGCTCTCGACATCGCAACCGCCTGTTTCGAAGCCTGAGAACAACACAAATGATATGAGCGCCGAACCGGAGAAAAAGCCATGATCGATCCACGCATCGCTGAAACGGATTACTACGTCAAACGATGTGTTCAGGAGGATGAATTGGCATGTTCTCTTTGCGAACAACTCTGGGTTCCCCGCGCACGAAAAGCAATCGCCGGACTGCTCGCCCAGTTTCTCGCCAACCTCGATGGGGACACTGAGGATATTCCTGAAAAGCTTCGGGATATCAGCCTGATGCACCTGCAAGCACTAGGCGATCTAGACCTGCCAGAACAGTCGAAGGATGCCATTCACGCCCTATTGCACGACCTGGTGCAAAATGATGCAGAGGGTGGTGAAGCCCTAATCGTCGGCCTTGCTTTGGGAGACGCATTGCTCGAACGCTCTCGATTCGCTATCGATATCGTGCCGGTTGCATTGCTGTGCAGATACAACTATCAGCTCGTCATCGGCTTCACCCAGGCGACCCAAACCGCCCTTGCGTCTACGGATCATCAACTTTGGGACGCCTTTGAGTTACTCATCGCCTATGAGAATCGGCTCCATGAGGATCCGGGCCACTTCCGTCACAAACATCGGATGGACATGCTGAAAGGCTGGCAACAAGAGACGGACATTCATGAGCTTTGGCATATGCATGCCTGGGGAATGAGCTATCTGGGCCCGGAGGTGCTTTTACTTTTAATGGCTGCCCGCCATGCCGATGCAAAACGGTACCTACAAATGGCGGAAAAGCTCACCTTCCCGACGATTGCGTCGGACATGCTTTACACATATGACATTCGCTACGATTTCGATCACCTGCTTGTATTGCTGGAAAGTGCCCCGACCGTCTTGAATGAGGAGGGCAACTGGAATCGAAACATGTTGGCTCCACTGCTACTCAAGGTTGCCTTTCAGCATCTGCAGGATCTGGGCAACCCGCAAGGAACTGCAGAACCTATCGCGGATCTGGACGAAACAAGAGCAAAGGTCCGTTCGATCGTATTGGTGCTGCTCACGCGCAACGACGGCAGTTACCTCTGCGTGAACTGGCTGGTGCACCTGCTTACGCCACTTCACCGAAACTGGCCCTCTCAGTTTGTGGCCACTCTCATCGATGAATTCCTCATTCAACTGACTTGTAATGGTTTTCCCACCACAACGCTAATTCTGCCACCCGTGCAGAAGCTGAAAATCGGGCTGCAAGATCTCAAAGGGGTTTCGTTGTCGGAGGAGGATGGAAAGCGCGCGTACTTTCACTTTTTCATTGCACTGTTGCTCCAGAGCAAGGCGTCCGTCACGGTGGACTTACGTGAGTCGTTCGAAAGTCTTCTGGTTGCAGCTCGACCTCAGTTCGGCTCCTCAACTCAGTACAAATACGGTTGGCAGCAAACGTTGGTGGCCAATCTCTACCTCAGTGACAACGAGTCTATTGTCGACAGATGGCGAGTCGCATTTGACCGTTTCGCCCCTATGCTCAGGCGTGATCGGCTGGAGCAGGCCGTCAGGAACCTGGGCGTGCCGAGCTTGTTCCTTGGAGGTATGGGCATCGCCATGATCCGCGCTGGCACAAGTCCAGACGCCCAACCAGCGCTTGCTGCGCAAATGGCTGAGTTATGGTCGACCGTCTTCGAGGCTGCATTTCACGCCCATGTCTGCTCCGACCCTTTTGACACCTGGGCGGCCGTCATCGAAGATCTATTTCGATGCTATCCAGGCATCCAAAAACTCGAAGGGGAGAATGGGTCAAAGGCACTTCTGACTTACATTGAGCGTGTGGGCTCAGATGACCGTTTGCTGGCTCTGGCCATCACGGCCCTTGGCATGGAGGGGCTGGATCTAAGCGATTTCATCGATGACGACAACCTGCGGGGCGAAATAGAGAATCGCATTACTACGTACCTCGCATGGAGCATGCAATTCGAATCACGAAGACCCCCAGCTTATATACGCACATATTGGCACAATAGAAGCAATCGCCGAGTCACCTGAGATGGCTGGGCTGTTGCCAGCAATTGCAAGCTCCCCGCAATGTTGATTTGGGTTGCTGTCACCTCATACGCTCGAAATAATGTTCTAGCTGGCCAAAACCAGCAGCGCCAGGCAAGGAGTACCTTCAGTATCCATTGCCAATGGCGAGAGTCTTAGCTGCTATTTTTCTTACCGCTTCAATCCCGCAGGTGGGGCCTTACCAATTCGCTCAGTTACCTTCTGGAGCCTGGTTATGCCCGGATTTGCGGCCTCTAACTCTGGTCCGAAATCTTCCATGCGCACGTCGAAAATGGAAATCGCGAGTTGTTCACTCCCATGAGAGTGAGAAATAAGTCGGCGGTGCTCTTTATCATATGGCGCTTGCGCCGTTGAGCCTCCGTACTCACCGATGTTCGCTATCAAAATATGCTGGTACATGTGGTACCTCAGCGCCGCAACCATGCCATCGAACGTTTTCACATCTTTGTTCATGGCTGACACGACGTACATATGGCTTTCGTCTCTAAGGTCTGCCGCGAGCGCTAAGTCTGTCGCATCGAAACATATAGATCCAGTTAAGCGATAGGGCCTAGCAGCTGAGCTCGAGGTATCAGACAGTTCAATTACCACTTGGTAAGGCCGCCAAGATTTAATTCCGAGTTCAACTTCATCGGGAGTGAGATGGAATTTACCCTGGTCAACCTGCACCCAGGAACGGCGCCCTGCCCGTCGCTGGGGAACTAACCACCGAGCGGCATTGATAGGCTCACCCGTATCTGGCCCCTTCGCGGCGAGCAAGCCATAGAAAAGCATCGCGCCAGTTGCATCTGAGAATGCCCGCATAAGATCTTGGTCATCAATGTGGATGCTGAGCTCAGGAAACACCACCAAGTCAAAATGCGGCTTCTGCGAACGCCCCAGAACGTAGTCCCGTGCGGCTAGATGCTTAGTCGTCAAATGCAATAATGCAGCGGTATGGTTCCGATGTCTTTCTCTGTAGCCCGGCACCTCAAGGCCGTCTAGTCCGTCCCCAAAATGAGAATGCAGGGGCATCAGACCTTGAACCATGGCAACGCGTAATCCGCGGCTTGGATTCAAGGGCCACTCAAAGGGATAGCGATAGATAGGCAGATCGCTACTTCCCCCATAAATGACCGACTGAGCCTCAAGACGTTTGTTCACCGCTATGCGGAAGTCGCGACGCGTGCGAATGCCCGCAAACTCAAGATCTTCCCGCGCGGCAACGCCCGGCCACCGAAGTAGATGCAGAAGTAGGCTTGAAAACCAGGGGGTGATTGCCGCAGTCGTCCCACGTAATCCCTCGCCTGAATGGAGCATACCCATGCGTCTTTTCTGCCATGTGCTGCGAAGTCCTGAGTACCAACCAGAGTCCTCGCGGGCTAGCCAATGGCGAGCGGTGAAATCTGGCTCACCAGTAGCCGCTGCGCGGAGAAGCCGGCCAAACGCATACATCCAAGCATCTTCTGAGCGGCACCAAGACGGTGTGTCGTACGTCCCGTCCGTTGAAATTATCGTTTCGACCGCGCGCGCTTCAAGATGAGCTTCCTTGGGGTTGTTGAGTTGAGCCCAATCGTGACTCCTCACCTGAACGTTCAAAGGTGTTAGATGCTCAGGGTCGAAATCTCTGATTGATTTGTCCCGATCAAGTGCACGCGCAAGTACGAGCAGCGCATTCTCTTGGCTGAACAGACCCGCAGGATGCGTAATCACCGTCAGAAGCGGCAACCACTTTCGCACTGGTAGCGGGTCCAAACCGTCAGCCCATTTTGCTGATGCGTAGCGGGTCAGATGTCGTGGAGACCAAGAAATCAAGCGCACAGTTCCTGCACGCGTGGAGGCCAATAACGCTGCGAAAAGGTCAGGCGATGTTTCTGCAATGATCTGCCATGCTTTCGAAACCCAGGGTCTGCGCCGCTCCTCGCAGAACCTGATAAACCACTTTTCGTAGTGGGGGATATCACCAAGGAGTTGATGCCCAACAAGTGAAACTACAACCTCCTCTTCTGCAGATACCTCTTTCCCGATAGGCCGGGCCTTCACGAAAGCGTGAAGCACCCGATAGAACCGTAGTTCCGGCACATCCACCGCTAGCCTCGCTGGCTCACGTAGCGAGGCCAGGAGTAAGCTTCCTTGTTGTTGGACGTACCAGGGAACATTTTTGAGGCGTAATACACCCCTTGCGATCTCAGCGAGGGCCTGACGGTAAGCATCTACGTCAGCCACTTTAAAGGTAGAGTCTAGCTCGGTGTCTCTCCCCGTCTCCGTCGCCCCAGCCTTAAATAAATCGGCAAGCACGTAGAAAGCAACCCGCCGTCCGAACTCCGTATTGGAAGATGAGGTTTCGACCTTGCTCATCAAAGCTTGCTCAACAGACTCAAGCAGGTCAGTGCTTGGATAAAGATCTAAGGCGTACCTTAGAACTTGAACCAAAGACGGATTTACGGCCCATGCCGAAACCAAACGGCGTGCGACAGCTTGAAAGTCATGCGCAAGTCCATCCTTCGCAACTTCCCCGTCATCGGACTCGGCCAGGTCGGTCATGCTCCGGCGCATCCGCAGTGACCGCACGAGTCGATACGCAGAGAATCGCGTCAACGTGTCATCGCGCACTTCTAACTTAAGCTTTGCTACCGAAGCTAGCCGAAGAGCGTCGTTGCGTTGAGACGAGGCGCTTTCCTCTATTAGGCCTAGCTCCGCTAAGGACAGTAGGCCGTTGAGCCCGGCTTCTGCCTGCCTAAGGGAATCCAAGTCAAAAGGTCCGCTCAACTGCTGCTGCAACGTTTTCATCCGCGCGGCTGTACCAGACTCGCCACCCACTTCAACTAGAGGCTCAAGCTGAGTTTTCGAAGCATTAAGTCGCAAGAAGCCCTGAGGTTTATTTGGAGGTGTGGTGTGCTTTTTAAGCAGCCCTTGTACCCACGCACTGATTTCTTCCCTCAGAAATGCTTGGTCGACAAATTCGTCCTCTTCAGTATCAACCGAAACAACTAGCCGGAGATCGTCTACATACCGACAGTAATCATGGACACGAAAAATTTTTCTCCGTGGCCGCGTTCCGATAAAGGTACCTACTGCACGGTCGAAAGCTAAAAGGTAGGCGTTCGCAAAAAATCCGCTCCCTACAAGTCCTTGAGGCAAGCCCGTGGGAAGTACGCCACCTCTAAAGAGGTCGGATAACTCCTCGTCTTCCGGCCGCCACCGGAATTTGAGCGCATTGCACGCTGTGTTCCAAAAGGACTCATCGGAATCAGCCCGGCCATTCTGTATGCCTTCGATAAACTTCGCGTACTCGTCCCTCATTCCCTGAACAAGCAGGTCAATATCAACGTTGTCAAAAAATGCGCTCAGGTCCAAGCTAACGATGAAAACGTTCTGTTCACCGCCTGCCTCAACGTCTGTCGCGAGAGTAATTGGTCGCTCTGCAAATCGCTGATAGTCTTGAAAGTATCTACTGTAAGTGTCGGAGTTTCCCCAAGCGAACGTAGCGTTCAAGTGGTCGCTCGACCAGTTGCAAAATAGACGGTTGCCATAACTAAAGACACCTGCGGCTAAAGCCTCCGAAGGCTTTAGAGATGTATCGCCTTGCGCTGACTCAATGCAATCCGCAAGACACAGCATTACCGCAGTTGCGACGGTTTGTTCTCTAATCCCGATATGGGCAAGCGGGCGAAGAACTGGAGCCTCATCTCCCGCAGATGCGCGCGGGCCCCAGCCCCCTTCATCTGTCGCGCGGAAACACCAAAGACCATTTTTAGGGGCTGGTACAAGCCATGCTGGCGCTGCGCTGTAATGCCCGGATGAAATAGAATGAGACCATTCCACTAAATTTTTGGACAAACAAACTGCTGACGCATCGAGTTCCAGTACATCCGCGTACCAGTTATGCCGGCGTATGAAGGTGTGAGTCTTCTTCCATGCTTGCGCAAGAACAACTTCATCCTGAAGCACAGCTCCTCGCGGGCACAGCCTGTCGTATCGCGCATCCACAACGCTCATCAATAATCCTTCATTTGCTATGCCGAAGCCCCGTAGCACTTGACTACGGAACATTGCTCAATGCTTTCCACCTACATTCCTGACAAAAGTGCGGGAATGACCAGCAACTCGAAAAAACCGACACTGAGCTTGCTCAGTTTTGAAACAGGTGTAATAGGCTGACGAAGGTAGCTGGAGATGCGAGCTGAGCCAAGTCCCACTGGCGAAGTTTCGACGTTAGGCGCGGATAGTTACAGTCATGATCAATCCAGGACCTTACAGATAGCTGCCTAGGATCAAGGTTTTGACTTCTTTATGACGGCTATGCGTCGAAAAGGGGCACTTGTTGCGTACGTATAAGGCTGTATAACAGCTACGCTCTAAAGGCCGATAAGTGGTACAGGGCCAAGGTAAAAACCTCCAATTGTAGCCAACCTCGCCGGCGAATTCGCCAGCTGTTTGCACTGATCGCCCCAAGCCTCAAGTCATCATAATTAGAATGGGCGACAAATGTGCCGGCTGGTAGGTTCAGAGGCGAAGGAAATCCGTAAAGCAACGTTCGCAAAAGACAGCATTGGTCTATTGCGATTGCTGGCGACGGCAAAGTGGGTCGTTTTCTGCCTGTGGCTACGAAGGGCTGGTTAAACTCAATGCAAATGGGCTAGTCAGTTCGAAAGCAATAGGATGGACAAGTCCGCGCAATTGTTCAGCTAGAGTCCACCTGGCTTCAGGTTAGACTAGAATATAAATTCGATTCACCAGTGGTGAGTCCCTCTACCTAGGCCGTCAAAGGAATTGATATGGAAAAGTACATCATCTTGAGGCGCCCTAGCAGCCGTACTGTAAGGGGGAAGCAAGCGGGTATCGAACTCTTTTCAGCAGAAAAAATCTTTCCCACAATCTCTATCGAACGTATTCCCGAAAAAGCCGTGGCTGAATTGCGATCAGATCCAGCTGTGCTTTCCGCCACTCCGTCGATGCCAACCAAATTGATTCGTCCCTTGGAGATCGCTAAGAGCACGGTCGATTATAGCTGGTCAATTGAGGCGATCGGAGCGGACACCAGCACCTTCACCGGTGCGGACGTGTGCATCGCCGTTCTCGACACTGGAATTGACAAAGAGCATTCCGCCTTTAAGGGTGTCGATTTGATTGAAAAGGATTTCAGCGGCGACGGTAACGGAGATCGCCAAGGGCATGGGACCCATTGTGCGGGCACGATATTTGGTCGAGATGTCAACGGTAGTCGCATCGGTGTAGCAAGGGGGGTGACGCGAGCCCTCATCGGCAAAGTATTGAAAGACGATGGCTCCGGTCAGTCGGAGATGGTTTTTGAAGGACTCCAGTGGGCTCTAAGAGAGCGGGTAAATATCGTCTCAATGTCCCTTGGCTTTGATTTCCCTGGGATGGTGACTTCCCTGACCTCCGATGGCTGGCCAGTCGACTTGGCAACCTCGACGGCACTTGAAGCATATCGCGGCAATCTTCGTATGTTTGATGCGATCATGGGCATGTACAAAGCTCAATCTGCTTTCGGCGGCAGTCCTCTGGTGGTCGCGGCGGCCGGGAATGAAAGTCGTCGCGCAATCAACCCAGATTATCGTATCGCCGCGTCGTTACCCGCCGCTGCAGATGACGTAATTTCAGTTGCTGCGATTGGGAAATCGAACGGACACTTCACGGTAGCGGACTTCTCCAACAGCTTGGCATTAGTAGCAGGCCCGGGCGTAGAAATTACATCTGCCTGGCCCGGGGGCGGCCTACACACAATCAGTGGCACGAGCATGGCCTGCCCGCACGTAGCAGGGACAGCTGCCCTGTGGTGGGAGTCCGTAACCAAAGAAGGGTCAATAGCCAACGCAAAAATCGTCACATCAAAGCTACTCGCTAGCGCCACTAAAAAAGGATTTTTGACAGGGGTGACCGAACTGGATATCGGTAGAGGATTAGTTGCGGCTCCTCATTAACTTAACTATTTGTAATCTCGCTCTTGATTCAGAGCGAGAGCAAAAATACGTTAAGCCCAGATAGTAGTTGATCAATCTAAATCAATACAACGCCTGCAAATAGTAACTACTCACCATACATATTAAGAATTACTCGGACTTCCGTCCGATTTCGCGTTCCCTTGCAGTCCAGGGTAAATTCTCGAATTACTCAGCACCATAGAGTCAAGATCTGCCATTGCGGCCCCTGCTTCGTTAACCGGTATCAGATATTTTTTCAGAGCTATTTCATCCCCTCTAGACTGGGCAAAATGTGTTGGCGCTGATGACGAATTAACCCAGTTGCCGAGATTTCACTGACCCCGTCTGACTACTCGTGGATCATTGTCTGTGCTGGATTTTTGCAGGTTTGGAGATGGGGCGATCTTGCGTCGGCAACTGGGTAAATCCAGGGACAGCGCCAACAGCCATGGGCGCTTGGACGCAAAAACTGGCTCTTCGCAGGGTCGTTGCGCAGCGGAAAACGGGCTGCGGCAATCATGAGCCTGACTCAGTCGGCACGCATGAACGGGCATGACCCGTATGGCTATCTCAAGGATGTGCTTACGCGGTTGCCGACACAGAGGGCCAGTGAAATTGGACAGTTGCTGCCGCACCAGTGGGTAGCTCCATCGCATTGATCAAATGGGCGTAACCCACTAGATTTCCCATTTTTTCCCCTATCGTTGGCTAGATTTTCTTAACCGCGCCAAGATTTTCTTAAAATGTGCGCCGAACACTCAGAAAATATTAACCGAAAATGGCCGCGCAACCACTATTTTGGGGCTTTCCGCTTATCGGCGGTAAGCGTCCCGCAATCACACCTTGCCGCATTGCGCTTTCTGGACGACCTGGACTTTGAACGGTTTGGGATAAGAGCTACGTTGGCGCATGGAAATCCTAGCGATAAGGGTGATTGTGTAATTGCATTCACTTGACCACCTGTTTGCATTGGACTTGACCAGTCAATTGCATTCTTTCTGACCAGTTGTTTGCAGTTGATGGGTGTCAGCGGGTGATACTCAGGGGAGTGCGTCAGCCAAGCACTGAAGGACTGCAATCGACCGAGGCTGTGTAAAAACGTTTTTTCGGCGCGACAGGTACTCAAGCGCTTCTATGCGAAATCCACATCTGCCTGACGGGCCAATAAATTTCAGATTTAACGTAGACGCGCACACTTTAATTTTGGCGAAGCGTTTTTACACACTCTGGGCCAGAAGCTGTCGGTCGACTGATTAGACTGGGACGGTTACGCTTGCGTTTTCGCATGCACGGAAGAGCGTATGACAGAGGTGTACCAAGGAAGCTGTTTATGTGCAGCCGTCAGTTATGAGCTATCCACCACACCTAAAGCAGTGAGTCATTGTCATTGCAGCCAGTGTCGCAAAGGTCATGGGGCAGCATTTGCATCATATGGAAGCGTTCCGCGTAGCGCGCTGCGAATACTTAGCGGCTCCATCCATATCAAAACCTATGCGTCTTCAAAGACGGTATTACGTGAGTTCTGCGCGCAGTGCGGTTCGGCCTTGTTCTGGTCACGGCCTCAAGGTGAGTTTGCCAACTGGGTTTCAATAGCACTGGGCACGCTCAATACGCCCTTCTTGCCTCGAAAGCAGAAACACGTTCATCTCGACTCCGCAGCCCATTGGTATATTTCATCCAACCCATGCCCTTCAGTCGACTGAAGTCTTCCGGGCGAAAGCTGCCTGTCGTGCGGACCGCTTGTTGTTGACGGAGATAGGCATTGGCGTAAAATCGCCCCCCCAAAAAATTAGCTTGCATGGCGAGAAGGAGCTGCAATGCAACGGGTGATGATTGTTGGTCAACCTGGGTCTGGCAAAAGCACGTTGGCGCGCAAGCTGGGTCAGCGCACCGGCTTGCCGGTCGTTCATATCGACACTATCCACTGGCAGCCAGGGTGGATCGAACGAAGCAGGGATGAGAAGACGCAGCTTTGTCTCGATGTCGAAGCCCGTGATTGCTGGATATTCGAAGGTGGCCATTCAGCCACTTGGGACAACCGGATGGCCCGTGCAGATCTTTTAATATGGATTGATCGTTCGGTAACGCTTCGATTCTTGCGCGTACTGCTCAGAACGTTGCTCCAACGCGGTCAGTCTCGGCCTGACTTGCCGGAGAATTGCCCAGAACTGCTGGCGAACCTGCCGGAGTTTTTAAGATTCATGTGGCGGACGAAGAAATCAGCGCGAGCAAAGATGCAGCAACTCGTGGGAACTGCACCATCAGCTTGCCGCGTGGTTTATCTGCGGTCTAATCGGGATACCCGGATTTTTCTCGCGAACATTGGAAATTCGACTGGCCAGGGCTCCGTGAGATTGATCGACGGCTGACTGCTTCACCGCGGAAACTTTCGGTTGCGAGCGGCTACTTTGGGTCGATTGCAGCCCTTCACGACAGGCAGTTATCGACCCATAATGGACATCATTATGATACGAAGGCTGACATCGTCGTCTGAGTAGGTAGCCAGATGTGCCTGACTACTACAGAGCGTTCCGACGCAAGCCTTCACCCCCAAATTTCTTTCAGCACAGAGCGAAACAGTTCGGAAAGTAATGGTTCAACTTCTTTGCGTTCGCTACGGATCGGCTTGATGGTTTCAAGTCGATGCAGTTCACGCTCAATAAATTGCTGGATGGGGATGATCTGGGGCGATAGGCCCATCTCCGGAGACGCGCGCTTAATCACAAGTAAGTCATCAATAGCTTGCTGAAGCTCGGGCTCTCTTTCGATCACACCGCGTAGCTTGTCAAACTCTATGGGGGCGGGCGTATCAAACTGTTCCAGCCACCGCACCGATAACAAGGGGCGCAGTACGTAAAAGTATTTTTTCAGCGGTACCTGAGGGTTCTGCAAATATCCCCTATAGTTGGTTTTTGCCATGCTGCGATAATGGTAGATGCCACTCTCTACCGAATACACGTGCGGCAGTAACTCTTTAGCCCGCTCGTGAAAGGATCCAGAGTGTTCGTAAATGATGGTCGACTGCACCCACTCCACAAAGCCTGGGTTTGACTTCCAGAATAGCCTAAGCGCTTTTCGTAGATCCCAGCCATTGATGTCCATGTCGTCAATGATCGGATACTC